>CAVEKJ010000181.1:3123-4705 GCA_963616205.1 Prevotella sp. | reverse complement strand
AAAGCCCGAGGGGTGTGCAGAGGGGCCGCGGCTTTGCGGCCCCTTTGCGGTTTTCATTTTTCTCAAAAAAATACTGCGCCCCGTTCGCCAAAAAGAACGAACGACACACAGTATTAAAAAAAAGTATTTCTAAGATCTTGTTCCTTTACTTAACAACACGCACCCTATACATACCCTCAATCTCTTTGAGTTCATCCAGTGCCTTTGCAGAAGCTGCACTCTCAAGATCGATCAGAGTATAAGCAAACTCCCCTTTACTCTTATTAGTCATATCCGCAATATTCAGTCCCTCAGATCCAAGGATCTTGGTAACCTGACTGATCATATTCGGTGTATTACTATGTGCAAGAGAAATTCTTCCAACAGCTACACAGGTACCCATATCACAATTCGGGTAATTTACAGAATTCTTGATATTACCATTCTCAAGGTAATCACGGATCTCTTTTACTGCCATCTCTGCACAGTTTTCCTCAGATTCCTCTGTGGAAGCGCCAAGATGTGGAGTTACCAGAATGCCCTCGCGGCCTGCAACAGTCTCGTTTGCAAAATCTGTCACATATTTCTTAACCTTACCACTTTCAACAGCCTCGATCAGTGCATCCTCATCAACAAGAAGATCTCTTGCAAAGTTCAGAAGGACAACTCCATCTTTCATCTTCTCAAAGGCTTCTTTGTTGATCATCTTCTTGGTACTGTCAAGAAGCGGCACGTGGATGGTGATGTAATCGCACTGGCTGTAGATCTCATCCAGGCTCTTGCTGTGCTTGATGGTTCTGGAAAGGTTCCATGCCGCATCGATAGAAAGATATGGATCATAACCATATACTTCCATACCAAGTCCACACGCTGCATTTGCAACCATGGCACCGATGGCTCCCAGACCGATGATACCAAGCTTTTTACCGCTGATCTCGCATCCTGCGAACTGTTTTTTCTGCTTCTCGGCAAGTTTGCCGATGTGCTCTTTATCTTTTTCCTGAGCAACCCACTCGATACCGCCTACGATATCTCTGGATGCAAGGAGCATGCCTGCAAGTACCAGCTCTTTTACGCCGTTTGCATTGGCTCCAGGTGTATTGAATACAACAACACCTTTCTCAGCGTACTCTTTAACCGGGATGTTATTGACACCTGCACCTGCACGTGCAACTGCGCAAACGCTCTTCGGAAGTTCCATGTCATGCATTTTTGCACTTCTTACAAGGATAGCGTCACACTGGTCAACAGTCTCTGTTTTCTTATAATTGTCGCCAAAAAGTTTCAGGCCTTTTTCAGCGATGGGATTCAGGCAATGATACTGAAACATTATGCATTCTCCTCCTCAAATTTTTTCATGAATGCAACCAGAGCCTCTACGCCAGCCTTAGGCATAGCGTTATAGATGCTGGCACGCATTCCGCCAACTGTACGGTGTCCTTTCAGGTTTACAAGGCCAGCTTCTGTTGCCTCTTTGACAAACTTCGCATCCATCTCCTTGTCACCGGTTACGAACGGTACATTCATCAGGGATCTGTCTTCTGGAACTACAGTTCCTTTGAAGAGTTTGCTGGAATCCAGATAATCGTAAAGGATCTTTGCC
>CAVEKJ010000181.1:1158-3113 GCA_963616205.1 Prevotella sp. | reverse complement strand
TCCTCGTTGCGCTGTTTCATTACTTCCAGACCGCCCATTTTCTTCAGCCATTTAAATACTTTTCCGCATACATAGATGCAGTAAGCATTCGGTGTATTATAAAGAGAACCGGCGTCTGCATGTGTCTTATATGTAAGCATAGTTGGTGTTCCCGGAAGAACATCTTCTGTGATCAGATCCTCACGGATGATGGCAATAACCATACCTGCAGGTCCGATGTTCTTCTGAACGCCGCCGTAGATAATGCCATATTTGCTTACATCTACAGGCTCAGACAGGAAGCAGGAGGATACATCTGCTACCAGTGTCTTACCTTTTGTGTTTGGAAGTTTTTTGAATTTTGTGCCGTAAATGGTGTTGTTCTCGCAAATGTATACATAGTCTGCATCCGGGCTGATCGGCAGATCACTGCAATCCGGAATATAGCTGAAGGTTTTGTCCTCAGAAGATGCGATCTTGTTTACTTTTCCGTATTTCTGAGCTTCCTGATAAGCTTTCTTTGCCCACTGACCTGTTACGATGTAATCTGCAACCTTGTTTTTCATAAGGTTCATCGGGATCATGGCAAACTGCTGGGATGCTCCTCCCTGAAGGAAAAGTACTTTGTAGTTATCCGGGATGTTCATAAGTTCGCGGAGATCTTTCTCTGCAGTATCAATGATTTCCTGAAAAGCTGCACTTCTGTGACTCATCTCCATAACGGACATTCCTGTACCGTTATAGTCCATCATCTCATCAGCTACTTCTTTGAGTACTTCCTCCGGAAGCACTGCCGGTCCGGCAGAAAAATTGTACACTCTACTCATGTTTCTTCATATCCTCCTCGTCAAATACATCATCAAGATTCGCACCAGCCGGTACCATCGGGAACACACTCAGATCCTGATCGATCCAGCAATCCAGAACGACAGGTCCCTCTGCTGCCAGTGCCATCTTAAGTGCAGGTTCCACATCTTCCATCTTTGTCACACGAATGGCTTTTGCACCCAGCGCCTCTGATAATTTCACAAAATCAACAGAGTCATCCAGTACTGTGGAAGAGTATCTCTTTCCATAGAAAAGCGTCTGCCACTGACGCACCATTCCAAGTACGTGATTGTTCATGACAATCTGGATCAGCTGTCTACCACAACGCGCTGCTGTTGCCAGTTCATTCATATTCATACGGAAGCATCCGTCACCTGCTATATTAACAACTGTTTTTTCCGGTCTGCCCATCTTTGCGCCGATCGCAGCGCCAAGACCGTAACCCATGGTTCCAAGGCCGCCGGAAGTAAGAAGAGTTCTAGGCTCTTTATATTTGTAATACTGTGCCGCCCACATCTGATGCTGTCCAACATCTGTGGAGATGATCGCATCACCATTGGTCAGTTCATAAAGTTTCTCTATAATATATGGACCTGTCAGCTGTGTGTGATCATAATTCAGCGGATATTTTTCTTTCAGTTCCTGGATATGCGCGATCCACTCCGGATGTTCTTCTTTCGGAATTTTCTCGAGAAGCCGTTTCAGAACTTCTTTCACATCTCCGATCACGCAGGCATCTACCACGATATTTTTGTTGATCTCAGCTGCATCCACATCAATCTGAAGAATCTTTGCATTGTGTGCAAAAGTCTTGGTATTTCCTGTTACACGGTCACTGAAACGTGCACCAAGAACAATGAGAAGATCACATTCTGTGACACCAAGGTCGGAAGTCTTGGTTCCGTGCATGCCTACCATACCGGTATAAAGAGGATCTTCTCCAGGAAAAGTTCCTTTGCCCATCAAAGTATCGCAGACCGGAGCCTGAATCCTGTGTGCAAGTTCACGCACTTCCTTGTCTGCACCGGAGATCACACAGCCGCCGCCTACAAAAATAAACGGTTTTTTCGCTTCTTTGATCATTTCCAGTGCCTGATCTATATCCTCTTTGCGGATATTTTTGACCTCACGGTTGATCGTTGCAGGAT
>CAVEKJ010000181.1:0-1148 GCA_963616205.1 Prevotella sp. | reverse complement strand
CTCATATTTCATCCCTGTGATATCCTTCGGAACATCTACAAGAACCGGGCCAGGTCTTCCGCTTTTTGCAATATAAAATGCTCTTCTTAACGTATCTGCAAGATCTTCGATATTTTTTACGATGAAGCTGTATTTTGTCACAGGCATTACGATACCTGCGATGTCAACCTCCTGGAAAGAATCTCTTCCCAGGAGCGGTCTTCCTACGTTTGCAGTGATGGCTACCATCGGTACGGAATCCATGTATGCAGTTGCGATTCCTGTTACCAGGTTGGTGGCTCCAGGTCCGGATGTTGCCAGGCAGACGCCTACTTTTCCGGTTGCTCTTGCATAACCGTCAGCAGCATGTGATGCACCCTGCTCGTGGGAGGTCAGTACATGTGTGATCTCATCTTTGTATTCATATAAGGCATCGTAAACATTCAGGATCGCGCCGCCCGGATATCCAAATACGGTGTCAACGCCCTGTTCCTTCAGACATTCTACGATGATCTCTGCACCTGTAAGCTGCATGTCTTTCGTTCCTCCTTATTTTGCTTTCGGTACTTCCAGGATGGCGCCACGGTTTCCGGATGTTACCATGGAAGCATATCTTGCCAGATATCCGGTTGTTACCTTCGGCTCTCTTGGCTGCCATTTTTCTCTTCTTGCCTGCATCTCTTCGTCAGAAACCTTGATCTCCAGTTTCAGTTCTGGAATATTGATGCTGATGATGTCGCCTTCCTCAACCAGTGCGATCGGTCCGCCGACTGCTGCCTCCGGTGATACATGTCCGATTGCAGCTCCTCTGGATGCGCCGCTAAAACGTCCGTCTGTGATCAGGGCTACGGAAGAACCAAGTCCCATTCCCACGATGGCGGATGTTGGGTTCAGCATCTCTCTCATTCCAGGGCCGCCTTTTGGTCCCTCATAACGGATAACTACAACATCACCCTCTACAATCTTTCCGCTCTTGATCGCTACGATTGCGTCATCCTCGCTGTCAAATACACGTGCAGGACCTTCATGTACCAGCATCTCCGGTACAACTGCGGAACGTTTTACAACGCCGCCGTCCGGTGCAAGGTTACCTTTCAGTACGGCAAGTCCGCCTGTCTTTGTATACGGATTGTCGATTGGGCGGATAACTTCCGGATTCAGGTTTACGC
>CAVEKJ010000180.1:0-4737 GCA_963616205.1 Prevotella sp. | reverse complement strand
GAGCAGAGTGGAGAGGTGATCCGCCATGCCCTGGATCTGGGAATCAATTTTTTTGACACAGCCAATGGCTATTCCGCGGGAACCAGTGAAGAATATCTTGGCCGTGCGCTGAAAAATGCAGTTGCCAGGAATAAAGTTGTGATCGCTTCCAAGGTTTATTTTAACCCGGGACGCCTTTCCAGAGAGGCCATTATGCGGGAGATCGACGGAAGCCTGAAACGTCTGGGAACCGACTATCTGGATCTGTATATCATCCACAGATTTGATTATGAGACACCCATCGAAGAAACCATGGAGGCACTTCATGATCTGGTAAAAGCTGGCAAGGTACGTGCACTGGGAGCTTCCGCTATGTACGGATATCAGTTCTACAATATGCAGCTTGCGGCCAGAGAACATGGCTGGACACCATTTTCCGTAATGGAAAACCATTATAATCTGCTTTACCGGGAAGATGAGAGAGAACTGATCCCAATCTGCAACCAGATGAACGTTTCACGGATGCCATACAGTCCTCTTGCAGCCGGACATCTGGCAAGGCCACAGTGGAAATCTGATTCCCTTCGAGGAAAAACCGACCGTGTTGCTGTAGGAAAATATGACCGTATGGAACAGCAGGACATGGAGATCGTAAAACATGTCCATAAGCTCTCCCAGAAACATAGCTGCAAGATGTCCCAGATCGCCATTGCATGGCAGTGGGCAAAAGGAGTAACTTCACCGATCATCGGAGCTACCAAAACAGGATATCTGGATGACGCTGCAGATGCACTGAAAGTAAAACTTTCCCCGGAGGATATCGCATATCTGGAAGAGATGTATGTTCCGCATCCTATCGTAGGTGCCATTGATAAAAATCCGGCCCAGGGTGTGATCCTCCTGGACGAGAAGAAATAAGAGGCGCCTGAGATGTTTTCCAATAAACAGTTAAAAGACATGATACTTCCCCTTCTGATGGAACAGTTCCTTCTGATGCTGGTGGGCCTGGCAGATACCATGGTCGTCAGTTATGCGGGAGAAGCAGCAGTTTCGGGAGTATCCTTGGTAAACTCATTTAATACCATATTTATCAATCTTTTTACAGCACTTGCCTCCGGAGGAGCAGTTGTGGTCAGCCAGTACATTGGACGGCGGGACATGAAAATGGCATCCAAATCGTCCAGCCAGCTTCTGATGGCAGCTACCGTATTTGCAGTGGTGGTTTCAATCCCGGTACTGATCTGGAAAGTCCCGATCCTGAAGCTGCTGTTTGGAAAAGTAGAGCCGGATGTCATGGCAGCATGCAAAACCTATCTCAGGATTTCCGTGTATTCCTTTCCTGCCCTGGGAATCTACAATGCAGGAACTGCCCTTTACAGAAGCATTGGAAAAACAAGCGTGACCATGAAGATTTCCATTGTTTCCAACCTGATCAATGTAGCAGGCAACCTGATCGGAGTTTTTGTTTTTCATGCAGGGGTAGCAGGCGTTGCCTATCCGTCCCTGATTGCCAGGACTTTTTCCGCAGTGGTGATCACCGTGCTCTGCTTCCGGGAAAAAGAAGTTCACTATGTAGGCAGATGGATCTTTCACTGGGAGCATGATCTCCTGAAAAGAATGCTTTCCATTGCAATTCCCAACGGTGTGGAAAGCGGGATCTTCCAGTTTGTAAAAGTGGCACTTTCCAGTGTGGTTGCACTGTTTGGCACCTATCAGATTGCGGCAAACGGAATCTCCCAGAGTATCTGGAGTGTGGCGGCGTTGATCAGCGTGACCATGGGACCGGTATTTATCACCGTGATCGGCCAGTGCATGGGAGCCGGGGATATCGAGCAGGCAGAATATTATTTTCGAAAACTGACGAAGCTGACAGTCTGCATTTCCATTGCCTGGAACGCACTGATCTTTCTGATAACTCCGCTGCTCATCAGGATCTTTGCAGTTTCGGAACAGACAGGGCGGATGATCCTCTGGCTGGTTCTGATCCATAATGTTGCCAATGCCATCGTATTTCCATTTGCGGACCCATTGGGAAAAGGTCTCCGGGCAGCAGGAGATGCCATATTTACTATGGCAATCTCACTGTTTACAACCATCGGCGTGCGGCTGATCTTTTCTATTCTTTTTGGAATCGTCCTGAATTTGGGAGTGATCGGAATTGCCCTTGCCATGTGCCTGGACTGGACCGTCCGCGGAGTGATCTTCTGGTTCCGCTTCCGCCAGGGTAAATGGAAAACTTACCGTGTGATCGGAGAATAAACAGAGCAGTAAACAAAAAAGAGAAAACAAATAAAAAAGCAACTTGCAGAATGCACAGGTATCAACAGATCAGAACTTTCTGCCGGTTGCTTTTTTTGGCGAATAGCGGTAAGATAACAAAGACTTGACCTGAGCGCGGATGCTTTTATCCGCCTGATAGAAAGATACAGGAAAAACATACGGAGGAACACCTGTGGCAAAAAGAAGAAAACCCAAAATGGAGCTTCGGTATTACAAAATGCCGGAAGGAAGTCCGATCCTTGCGCTGCTTGGCCAGAAATGGATCCAGAATTACGGAAACGATATCGATTATCTTCATTTTCATAATTATCTGGAGATCGGTTTCTGCTATGAAGGCCAGGGATTTCTGATCCTCGGAGAGGATAAGGTACGGTTTCATAACCGGGAATTTACCGTGATCCCGCCAAACTATCCCCATACCACCAACAGTGATTTGGGAACCATCAGCCGATGGGAGTATCTTTTCATTGATGTGGAAGGCTTTCTGGACAAATTCATTGACAATTCGGCGAAAAAAGAAAAGATCGTCCAGCGTATTAATTCCAGGGCGCTTTTTCTGAGCGAAGAAGAAAATCGTTCCCTGGCGGATAAGATCCGGAAGATCCTTGACATCATGCGCGAAGGAGAGGAATTTTATCTGGAAGAAGCCAAGGGGATCCTGGCATCCCTTCTTGTTGAAATTGCAAGGGTCAACCGGGATTCCGGGGAAGAGCGCTACAGTGAGGGAAGAGGAAAGGTTGTGGATATGATCTCCAGATTCCAGGATTATATTTCAGATCACTACATGGAAGATCTCCGGATTGACGAGCTAGCAGAATACTGTCACATCAGTGAGACCCATCTGCGCCGGATTTTTACTTCTTACATGAAGATGAGTCCGCTGGAATATATCAATACCATACGTATCCAGGCAGCCTGTGATTATCTAAAAAAAACGGATCAGCCCATTGCGGATATTGCCCATAAGTGCGGTTTCACCACCAATTCTACATTTAATCGCAATTTCCGTCAGGTTATGGGAATGACACCTCTGGAGTGGAGAAAACGCCCGGAGAATTATGAACAGCAGCTTCTTAAGTTTGATATCCATTCGGAGGAAGGATGGTAAAACAACAAAACCAGATCTGTGGATCTGACACGACAGAACAGAAAGATCAGACTGTGTGCCGGAGCAGGCAGATAGAAAGAGGAAAAAATGTACGACTACAGAATTGTGGAGCAGGTCTCCCGAAAAAAGAAACATATGTCAGGAGCGCTCAGAAAAGTAATGGTGATCTTTGCAGTGCTTTTTGTGCTGATGGGAATTACGATCTCCCAGGCATTTATGCTCCCGGGATTTCTCCTGGCGCTGCTTTATTTTATGTATGATATCTTCAGCCAGAGAGATTATGAGTATACCATGGAGAACGGACAGCTGACCATCGATGTGATCTATGGCAAAAAATATCGCAAAACCGCTCATGTGCTGAATCTTGAAGAGATGGAAGTAACCGCCCCTCATTACCACGAAAAAGTGGCAAAATACAAAAAGAACTCCGGTACAGAGAAACTGAAAAAATATGATTATACCTCTTATGAGGACGATGTACCTTACTATACCATGATCATCCGGGAAGATGGGCACAAGATTAAACTGCTTTTAGATCTGACAGAAGAGATGCTGCACACCATGAAAACGCAGTTTCCGGAAAGGGTCTATTTTGCATAATATGTTAAAATGTTTGTGAAATATGTATAAAAAACAGCATAAAACTTTATGAGACAGAAACAAAAACCTTCCTTTTTGACGAAAAAAGTTCGCAAAATGTCGAAAAAGAAGGTTTTTCTTTGCCATGATAACGAAATATAAAAACGAAAAATACTCAAAATGCATAAAAAAGCATTTTACAAAATTATGAAATAGTGCAAAATCAATAAAATGGTTGAAATTGCATATTATATGGACGGTTCTGCAAACTATGGCCGGAATGTGGATGCTATAATCCCATCATAAGCAAACGGGAAATGCTTAAAAAAGGAGGAAAAGTAAATGAAGAAAAAATTACTCGCAGTTTTAATGACTGGTATCATGGCAATGTCTTTTGCAGCAACAACTACAGCTGTATATGCAAAAGGTGACGACGACAACACACTGACTGTATGGGCCTGGGACCAGAACTTCAACATCAAGGCTATGAATATCGCAGGTGAGCAGTATGCAAAAGATCACGAAGGATTTAAAGTAGATGTAATTGAGACATCTTCTGATGACTGCCAGACTAAACTTACAACAGCTGCAAACGCTGGTGACTACAGCACACTTCCGGATATTGTTCTGATGCAGGATAACAGCTATCAGAAATATCTGAAGAGCTATCCGGACGCTTTCACAGATCTGAAAGATATGGACATCAACTGGGATGATTTCGGAAAACTGAAACAGTCCTACTCCATGGTAGATGATACACATTACGGTGTTCCGTTTCTCCACTTCGCTGC
>CAVEKJ010000179.1:0-4743 GCA_963616205.1 Prevotella sp. | reverse complement strand
CAAGATGATAGTGCAGTAAGAATACTGAATGTGCATTATTATCTAAATTCATTGTCTTTCAGCCTCTCTTTAGCATTTGACTGAATATATTATATTATGATTAGAATGCAATATCAAGTAGGTAACAGACGCAATTCATCTCCCACCTTAGAGGTCGGAGATGAATTGCTGTAAGAGGATAAAAAAATCGGATACCCAGTGTCAGAATAAACTGGCAGGCAATTCCGATCACATAATAGGAGGCCGGCATCCTCAGAACAAAAGATGTCAGAAATACCGTATATGCGATACCGCTGACAATGGTTGCCATGATCACGCGCAGCAGCTCCGTATAGCTTGCAAAACGCCAGATACTTTTGTACAGGCGCATGAACCAGAACAGAACCACACAGAATGCTGCATAGATCAGAATGCTTCTGTAATATGTACGGAGATACTGTTCATCGATCTTACTGAACCTGAAGTCAAACCGGATCAATAATGCCGCACAGTAGGATACTGTGACCGCCACAAAATCATATATCATCAATAAAAGGGTAACTACTTCCCAATGCTTCAGCTTTCTCATTTATGTTAACCTTTTCCTCTCTGTCTCCCCCCCCCGGTAACATACACCTGTGTATATCCCGGTGTCCTGTCATTAGGATTCTTTTTTATTTCTTTTTTTCTTTTTGTTGTTGTGTTTTATTTCTTTGTTTTCGAGACGCGCCAGCTTTTCCAGCTCTTTATCGACCGGCACGATGCCAAGAACGCTTGTCTCGAGATATCTGTTAACGTCTTCCTCTGTATGTATGTTGTCATTCAAAATAAATATTACTGTATAAATGCCGCAGATCAGTACCAGAGCAAGCAGAACGCCCTTCTCGATATTTCCTGTCATATTGTTGCTCAGCGGTTCATCCGCCACCTCAGGCTCCGATACGACAGCCGGCTTGTCTGTCTTTGTGATCTTTGCCACCTGATCGGCTGCTGCGGATGTGAGTGCCTCCGCCAGCTGGCAGGACAGCTTCGCGTTATTGCTTACGACAGAAATGACCAGCAGACGTGTATCGGTCTTGTTGGATATGCTCATCATATTTCTTACCTGATCCGTGGTCAGGCTGATATCCTCTTCTTTTTCCAGCGTATCGATCGCTGTTTCGATGACTGATTTGCTGGCTGCTATCTCTGCGTAATCAGAGATCAGCGCGGTTCCCATCTGCAAATCCGACATGGATGTGCTGTCCGTTGTCCTGGACAGTACATATAAGGTTGCGCTGGAGCGGTACATCGGGGTCTGCCTGGCTGTCAGGCCTCCGGCGATGGCACCTCCCAGTACGGCACCGAGAAGCAGCAGCTTCCATTTTCCCAGAAGGAAGAAAAACAGACTCATAAGATCTATTTCTGTATATCCGCTCATCCTTTTTTTATTAGCTGCTGTATTATCCATTTTTATAATCCGCCTTTCTGCAAAAGGTCATCCGTATGTCATGAGGCATACCGGCTGATCTTTGTTTTTCTGATCTGTATTCCTGACCCTTACTCATCATCTTCTTCTCCGTAACTGCGGCCATAGCCATAGTCGTAGCCGTATCTTTTGTGCTTCCCGCTGATCTCCACTCTGTTCATAATGACACCGAGAAAATTCGGGTTGGCGCTGACCAGCTGTTTTTTGACAAACTGTGCTGATTTTCTGCGGATAACATCCGGCGTCATGACCAAAATGGAGGCATCTGACACCTTTGCAATGATCGCCGCATCTACGACGACGCCAAGCGGGGAGGTATCTATAATTACATAGTCAAATATGTCTTTCATTTTCTGGATTAATGTTGAAAAGGCTTTCTTGCTCAGAAGCTCGGTCGGGTTCTTCGGGAAATATCCGGCCGGGATGATATAGAAATGCTCGATATTTGTACAGTAAATGATCTCAGATTTGCAATTCTTTCCCGCAAGATAATGGCTCAGTCCGCACAGATTTTTTGGAATATTCAGTCTTTCGTTCAGCCTGGAGTTCCTCATATCCGCATCGATAAATATCACTTTTTTTCCGTTATCGGCAAAGCTCCGGGCCAGGTTGAACGAAACACTCGTCTTTCCGTCGCTTGCCGCGCAGCTTGTCATACAGATCACTCTGTTCTCCATGCCTGTAAACTCTATATTTGTTCTGATCCTGCGATAGACATCCCTCATCACGGGAGACTGTTCTGCTTTCTCTTGTAGCGTTAATTTCTGCATCGAAAAATCCTTTCTGTCATATATCGTAAGGTGTCCCGGACACCATATATCCCTCTGTTCGTTTCATATTCTGCCAGCAACCATCATTATAGACCACTTCCCTCTATTTCGCAAGATGCTATTATGCCTGTACAGAGTTTTATCGTGCTCCGGCGGATTCAGTGAACCTCTGTTTTTATCTCCGGAAGGGCTATATTTCCATATGTGCTGGTATACCATACCGGACTGCCGGTTACTTCTATCCGGAATGCCCTTGTAATATGGTCCAGCAGGAGTGCCTGCCCGATCTCATCCTTTTTATAGAGGCCGATGCTTATGTAGAATACACCCTTTGCGATTATGTCCATGTTCATGCTGAAGCTTATTTTGCAGTGCTCGCCCTGAACCTGGTCGAGGTCTGCCGGCTCTGACCAGCCGGTTCCCAGTCCGGCATCCGTATCCGTCCGGAAGGTTACGCGCAGCTGTACCTTGCCGCCGGTTTTCTTCTTATTAACATATAATTCCATTTCCAGTGGCTCACCCGGTTCGTATACGGCTGTCACCTTGTCTGGCAGCACAAGGCGTTCCATCCGGATCTGTGAGCTGTCGTTTGTATGGTAGTGAACCAGCTTTCCAAGGTCAATATCCACCTGGCTCTCTCCCGTGGACCGGTCCATGTAGATCGCAATTGCGCGTTCCACATCTCCGTCATAGATTACCTTTCCTTTTTCCAGGACGATACAGCGTCTGCACAGTCTGCGGATTGTGTTCATGTTATGGCTTACATAGAGGACCGTACGCCCTTCGGCATCTGCCACTTCTCTCATTTTATCCAGGCATTTGTTCTGAAATGCCATGTCTCCCACTGCCAGCACCTCGTCCATGATCATGATCTCGCTGCTCAGATGGGCTGCGACGGAGAATGCAAGCTTTACAAACATTCCGGAGGAATAACGTTTGACCGGGGTGTCGATAAATTCACCGATTTCCGAGAATTCTATGATCCTGTCCATCTGGCTGTCAATCTCCGCCCGTGTCATTCCCAGAATGGCTCCGTTCATATATATATTCTCTCTGCCGGTCATCTCTCCGTGGAATCCCGTTCCGACCTCCAGCATGGAGGTGATCCTTCCATAAATATCAATCTCGCCTTCCGTGGGCGCGGTGATCCTGGAAAGGATCTTAAGGAGTGTCGACTTGCCTGCTCCATTATTTCCAATGATTCCCACAGTTTCTCCCTGATCGATCCGGATATCTACCCCGTCCAGTGCCATGAATTTTTTTCCGATGTGTTCTGAATTCATCCCGACAGGAAGGTTCGGGTCCTCTCTGCCACGCCTTCTGGCCCACCAGGACTGAAGCTCTGCCTGCAGAGTCCTTCCGCCGATCGCCCCCAGACGGTACTGCTTTTTCAGCCCGGATATGATGATCGCCGGATCACAGCCCGTCTGTCCGGCTGCCGCTTTGTTTCCTCTGCCGCTTTGCTGTTCCTTTATTTTTTTCTTTATTTTTCTCTGTTTATTTCCTATACCCATTCTAACCTCTCAGCTCTGTGCTACACAGTATCAATAAAGGTGCGTTCCACCCGGTTAAATACGATCACGGCACCCATTCCCATTATGATCGTGAATACTGCAGATCCGACCAGGGCTGCCGGTATCAGTGTTCCCTTTCCGAGGATCGCATAACGGAACAGCTCCACAGGTGCCGAAACCGGATTGATCACGATCAGTGTCCGCAGCATGCCGGGAGCAAGCTGTGATATCGGATAGACCACCGGTGTGCCGTACATCCAGAGTGATACTCCGAAGGATACCAGTACGCTCAAATCCCTGTATTTTGTGGTGACACTGGATATGAAGATCCCACACTCCATTCCGATGAGTCCGATCCAGATCAGGATCACCGGCAGAAGCGGCCAGCAGCTCCAGTGCGGGAACAGCTCTCCTCTGATGCAGTAAAATACCAGGAGAACAAGTACCACTGTCATGGAAATCCCGAACCGGACAATTGCCGAAAGCATGTTGGAAACCGGCACTGTCAGCCGCGGGAAATATATCTTTCCGAACAGCCCGGCATTCCCGGTAAAGGTACTGGCATTGCCGGTAAGGCACGTGGAAAAAAGATTCCAGATGGCTGTTCCTGACAGATAAAACAAAATCTGCGGAATGCCATCTGTAGATAATCCCGCAATATTCCCGAATAATATCATATAGACCAGTGAGGTGAGAAATGGATTGATAAAGAGCCACAGCGGCCCCAGTATCGTCTGTTTATAGGCGACCTTGAAGGATCTCCTTGTAAACAGCAGGATCAGATCTCTGTACCTCCAGACCTCGTCAAGCTTCAGGTCAAACCATCTGTGCGACGCACTGATATGTGTGTGTATCTGGTGTGTATGCACCTGACGTTCTCTCATCTGGTTCTCATTCACCTGATGTTCATTCATCTGGTTTTCATTACGGTTTTCATTACGTTTCTCATTGTGTTTCATTGATAAATCCTTCCTTATGCCATCTTCTCTCACTGCCGGACCGTAATACGTTT
>CAVEKJ010000178.1:4101-4763 GCA_963616205.1 Prevotella sp. | reverse complement strand
GATCTGTTACAAGGAAGCCGGAAACATCGGTCCAGTTCTCATAGATATCTGCATGGATGGCTTTTGCAACCAGGGATCCTGTCACGTCAGAACCACCTCTGGAAAATGTCTTCACAGTGCCATCCGCACATGCACCGTAGAATCCCGGGATAACCGCATGCTGGGATTTGCTGAGTTTCCTGGAAAGGAGTTTGTTTGTCTCCTCTGCTTCCAGATTGCCGTCTTTATCAAAGCGGATCACGGAAGCTGCATCTACAAAATCATAGCCAAGATATGCAGCCATGATCTTACCGTTGAGGAACTCTCCTCTGGATGCCGCATACTGGATCCCTGCCTGTGCACGGAAATCCTCATCGATCTTCTTGAACTCTTCCTCAAGGGAAAGGTTCAGGCCAAGCCCTTTGATGATCTCATAATATCTCTCTTTGATCGCATTCAGCTTCTCAGTGATATCTTCACCTTTGGATGCTGCATCATAGCATCCGTAAAGCATATCGGTTACTTTAATGTCCTCGTCAAACCTCTTTCCCGGAGCTGACGGAACTACATAACGGCGGCTCTCATCGCTGCGGATGATATCGCCCACTTTCTGGAACTGCTCCGCATTTGCAAGAGAACTTCCACCAAATTTTACAACTTTTTTCATGATAACACCTCTCACC
>CAVEKJ010000178.1:0-4091 GCA_963616205.1 Prevotella sp. | reverse complement strand
ATTTATGATTTTGCAAGCCTTTCCGTTACATTTCCGCAAAAAAAGTCAAATTATACAAGAGAAAAGTATCTCCTGACCGGTTTCTTATGCACAGTACTGTTTCAGAATATTCTCAAGAGCTGCAGCGCTGCTTGTGTGACAGCGGCATACAGGGATGGATTTTTTCTTTGCTTCTTCTACTGCGCAGTTTACCATTTTGTGGGAAACAGTGCTTGTGAACAGAATCATCAGATCCGGCACACCGATCTTTTTCTTCATAGCTCCCTTTTCTTTGGCAAAGACTTTTGCCTTACATCCGAATCCTTTACAGATATCCTCATACTGACATACCATTCTCTCATTACCGCCTACGATTACAACGCTCATAATTCACTCTCCTTTGATCTCTGAACTTTTTATATGATTGTTACTGGTTATTCTAAGCTAACTCTTGATTCAAAATATTGAGTTAGCACTTGCTAACTCGTTTATTATAATACCATGCCTTGAAAAGTTTGTCAAAGGTAATTTTAAATTTTGTCATATTTTTTATATTCTGTGATCCCGCAGACAGTAAGTATACCGTCTTTTACCCGGAAATGTACGTCCATTCCCGCAAAGGGCATTCCATACATGCGGTCTGGGTCTTTCTGGTAGGCAGGCCTTGGATCTTCCTTAAGGACACCTTCCAATGCTGCGATCTTATCCGCCGGGATCTTTGCCTTCCACTCGTCCGGGATCTCCACTTTCAGAAAATGCTGCTCCACCTTCGCCGCAAACCCTCCCAGAGCTTCCGGATGGCAGTCTGCTGCTGGCAGATATGGTTTGATATCATAAATCGGTGTTCCATCCATCAGATCCGCGCCGGATACGATCAGCACCGGTGCTTCTTTGCTCTCAAGATCGATCTTTTCCAGTTTCACGCAGGATAAGCCTACCGGATTTGGGCGAAATGGAGATCTGGTGGCAAATACGCCCATTCTCTCGTTTCCGCCCAGACGCGGCGGACGTACCGTAGGTGACCAGTTCTCACGGACTGCCTGGGAAAATTCCCAGAGCAGCCAGATATGGGAAAAATCCTCCAGTCCCTTCACTGCCTCACGTACCCGGTATTCCGGCTCAAAAACAATACGGGCTGTCAGTTCCTCCACGCGGCCGCTCTGGCGCGGGATTCCAAATTTTGTTGGAAAATCACTTTTGAGCCTTGCAATTATCTTCATATTACTCTCCCAATGTTTCATTCATACTTCCTGTCCGATACCCCATTAAATCCATTGTAACATAGGTAAAGCCATATGTCTTAAACTCTTTTGTGATCTTTTCCCGATTTTCCAGGATTTTGACAAATTCTCCCGGTTCCACTTCAATGCGAGCTATCATTCCATGGATCCTTACACGAACCTGATGAAATCCAAGATCCAGAAGAAGCTGTTCCGCTTTATCTACCATGGAAAGTTTTTCCCTTGTGATCTCTTCTCCGTAAACGAATCTGGAAGAAAGGCAGGCAAAGGACTGCTTATCCCAGGTAGGAAGCCCAAGATTTCTGGACAGGATACGGATTTCTTCTTTGGCAAGTTTGGAATGGCGCAGCGGGCTTGTCACCCCAAGTTCTGCCACGGCCTGAAGCCCTGGTCTGTAATCTCCGTTGTCATCCATATTAGAGCCCTCCGCAATATATGCGATCTTCTGCTCTTTTGCAATATTTATGATCTTTTCAAACAGCTCATGTTTGCAGATATAGCAGCGGTTCTTGGGATTATGAGAAAATCCTTCGATATCCAGTTCCTCGGATTCACATACAAAATGACGGATTCCCTCTTTTTCGCAGAAGTTAATCGCTTCCTTCAGTTCTCTCTCCGGAAAAGAACAGGATCTTGCAGTCACTGCGATCACCTGATCTCCAAGGGTATCATGGGCTACCTTCAGAAGATATGTGGAATCCACGCCTCCGGAAAAAGCCACTGCTACACTTTTCAGCTGGCGGAAATAGTTTTTCAGCTCTTCTTCTTTTTTTAATGCATCCTGTAATTTTTTATCTTTCATTTTTGCTTTTACCTCATTAAATTCTGTTCCTGTTTTGTTCCTGAACTTTCCAAAACAAATGTTCCGGTCTGCATTTTGACAAAATACCACACTTTTCCCATTAAGTCAATAGGATATTTCCGTAAAAAGAAAAGGATCTGAAAACTCAGATCCTCTCATAAACAACACAGTTTTTTTGACGTTTGGCCTGATAGAGAAGCCGGTCCGCTTCCATCACTCCATGGCAGACCTTACAGTTTCCATACACGCCACCTATACTTACGGAAAGCCGGATCTCTTTGTATTCCGGTACAGCTGCCATTGTGATCTTCTCTCGGATATCTTCCAGTTTTTGCTGAAATACTTTTTCCGGGATTTCTTCAAACATCAGAAGAAACTCATCACCGCCATAACGCAGCACCACATCATCTGTCCGCACATGCCCAAAGATCGTGCTGACAATGGCGCTAAGCGCCGCATCTCCGGCCACATGACCGTAGCTGTCATTGATCTGCTTAAAATTATCCACGTCGATCATGGCAATGGCCCGCATCTTATCCAGAGACTTCAGCTGCTCCTCGAAATATCTCCGGTTCCTGGCACCGGTCAGCGGATCTTCATATAATTCCCGGTTGAACTTGCTGATCTTATCGATCAGCGGTCCGCTCCCATACGCTCCCAGAAAGATCTTATCTGTCATTTTAAAAACCATTTCCATGACAAGGGGTGTGCCTTCTATGACCACATACTTGGAGATCACCTGATAAATATCGTTGTTGACAAATTCAAATTTCGTCATCCGGTTTCTGTGGGCAAAGACTTTTGCGGAGATACAGTTTTCGCATCTTCCATCTTTATTCCACACTGCATAACATTTATGATCTGCTTCATGAAAACAGTCGTCTGTACCGATATTTACCGGTGTTGTCCTGCTGACATCCACCAGCCTTACGATATCAAAAACCGTTTTCAGCATCTCTATTTCTTTTTTTGCTTCCTGGGCAGTCATGACCACACCCATATCTTTATCCATAATATTTTCCTGCATTTCTGAAATATTTATACATTTTAGTGAAACACATCATACCGCAATTCACAATTGTATTCTTTCGTTGTTTATGCTATTGTATAAGTAATAATATTTTTATCAGGAGGTTTCATATGGCACAGAGACGTACGAAAGTGGAAGTACTCAATGAAAAAATTTCCAAAGTAGATTCCAAGATCGCTGCCTACACTGAGAAGATCGCAGCACTGGAAGATGAAAAAACTGCACTTGCAGCCCAGCTGGACGAGATCCGCAAAGCTGAGAAAAAGGCAGAAGAGGCAGCAGAGCTGAAACGCCTTCTCAAACTGATGCGCAAGAAAGACATTTCTGTAGAAGATCTGGAATCCATGATTTCCAAAGAAGACTGATCTGGATATATATAAATGGATCATAATAATTTAGAACCGGTTGCAGAAGACTTTTATCTTCCCAACCGGTTTTTCTTTTTATTTTCTATGATACGATCTCAATATTTCTGCAGTCTTTATATTCTCTGGAGCAATCTTCTGTCAGAATCACCGCTCCATCAAAAGAAAAGAACGTCACTGCACTGATCTGGCCAAATTTAGAGCTGTCAGACACCACGTATTTTTCCAGGCACTGCTCCATGGCTGTCCGTTTTACCAGAGCCTCATTGGCCTCCGGTGTGGTAAAACCTTCTCTTTTCGTCATCCCGTTAGTTCCGAAAAATCCCTTGGTAAAATGATAATTCTTCAGCATCTGCATGGCCTGGCTTCCGATCACTGCCTCTGTGGAGCCTTTCAGCTCTCCGCCGATCAGCAGCACGCGGACTCCCATCTGAGCCAGTGTCCTGGCATGGGAAACACCGTTGGTCACAAACGTTGCCCTGGAACCGTTAAGATGTTCCAGCATATATCCGGTAGTCGTTCCCGCATCCAGATACACGAAATCCTCCGGCTGGATCAGAGATGCCGCATAAGACGCGATCTTCTTTTTTTCTTCAATATTCAGTTCTACTTTCTGGGCTACGGTAGGCTCATAGGCATTGATGGTATGTTCCAGTGCCACCGCACCGCCGAAA
>CAVEKJ010000177.1:0-4779 GCA_963616205.1 Prevotella sp. | reverse complement strand
AATCTATCTCCAATGCCTTTTGTTATTTCTTGGTGAATACGCGCTTTTTCTTTTTCAAGATTCTCCAGAATCTTCTCCACGGTTTTCTTTCTTCTTATTTTTTCCTCTGCTTCCCGGATTTTTTTATCACTTTCTGTTAAAAGATTTCCGTATTTTTCCTGCTCCCTGTTTATCATGGAAATCAGCGCTTTCCACACAGTCATAAAATCCTCTGCCTGTCCGTTCCCATTTTTGCCATTCTTACGGAACTCCTGAAAATCCTCCAGCAGCTCTTGGGCACTGACCACGATCTGCTTCCAGGATGCATTGCTTCGTTCCTTTAATTTTCCGGCTTCCAGGCTCTGGTCTGTGGATTTTTTTTCCAGCTGATCCAGCTTCTGTTTCTCCTGTTCCAGTGTTTTCTGGTCAATGGAACGGCTTCTGGAAATCATTTTCGGATGCGGATGCTCCAGGGAACCGCACACAGGACAGGGCATTCCATCTTTAAGCTCCCCCGCGAGAAATCCTGCCTGGGAATCCAGAAAAATCTGAAATATCTGCTGATAGTATTCGCTTTGTTTCTGTACTTTTTCGCGGGCAGCTATATACTTATTCTGCTGCTCTCTGGTTGCTTCATAAAGGTTTCTGAATTCCCGGATTTCTGTTGTAAGCCCATTGAGTTCTGCTTTTCTCTGTGTCTGTTTTTCTTTCTCTGTGACTGCTTTCTGCAGATCCAGTTCGGAATTTTCCAGCTGGGAACGTTCCTGTTTCAGCTGCTCCATATCTTTCTGAAGCTGCTTCTCCTGCATGATATTTTTTTCCTGCTGTACTTTGCATTTTTCCTGCTGTTTCCGGATATGATCCAGTTCTTTCTGCAGCTGTTCCAGAACCTGAAATTTTTTCAGCTTTTCCTGTTTTTCACGGATCAGAAGACTCAGCTGCTCACATTTCTGATCTGCATCTTTGTATTTTTCCGCCTCTTCCAGAGCCTTCTGAAGTTCCGGAAGAAGTTTTTCAAGCTGTTCTCTGGCAAGCCTGCTTTTTTTCTCCAGGCTGTGTTTTTGTTCAGAAAGAGTCCGCATATTTTCCATTGTCCGGATCTTCTGATCCACTTCCTCTTCCTGCTTCTGGATCTCTTTTTCCCTGGTTTCTCCCTGGTCAATAAACTGTTTCAGAAGTTCCAGGCTCCGTTCCAGCTTTCCTTCGAATTTCGCCTTTTTCAGCTGGATAAATTCCTCTTCTTCTGTTTCCAATTCCTGCTGAAGCTTTACTCCGTCGAGATACTGGGCAATGCTGCGACGCAACTCATCGTATTCCTTATATCTTGCTATCGCTGCATCCCGGAGTTTCAGCTGCACCCGCTGATAAAGCCCTGTATGAAAAATCTGCCGGAAGATCTCCACTCTCTGCGCCGTGCCTGCCAGAAGCAGTTTCTGGAAATCTCCCTGAGCAATCATGGCAATCTGGGTAAACTGCTCGTAACTTAACCCCAGAAGCTGCTCCACTGCAAGAGTTACATCTTTTGAACGGGTCACCGGCTGGCGTTCATCTGGGTAGATCAGCTGGGCCTCCGCTTTCCGAAGAGTCAGTCCTGTGCCTCTTTTCTTGGGCGCCATATATTCCGGGCTTCGATAAATCTGATATTTTTTTCCCTGATAAGAAAAAACAAGCTCCACAAAAGTCTCCACCTCCGGCCTGGCGTACTTGCTTCGAAACATAGCAGAATCCCGGACTTCTCCGCTGGCCCTTCCGTACAGTGCGAAGGTGATCGCATCAAAGATCGTGGTTTTTCCAGCTCCGGTATCCCCGGTGATTAGATACAGGCCGCCTTCTCCCAGTCTGGAAAAATCAATCTCAACCTTATCCGCATATGGCCCGAAAGCGCTGATCATAAGTTTTTCCGGTCTCATTTTTCCACCTCCTGAAGTCTCCTGATCAGGTCTTCTGAAAATTTCCGCTGCTCTTCATTCATGGGCTGGTTGTTCTGCAGCTCAAAAAATTCCTCAAAATATTCCAGTTCGGATTTCTGTTTCACCTGCTCAGTACCGGTAATCTCCTGATTTTCTCTTGTACGGCGGTTGTCGTATTCCAGACGCATGAGATTGGGATAAATGGTGCGAAGTTTCTGCATTGCGTCTACAATGTCTTCCTCATCTGTCAATGTGATCTGCACATAGTCATTTGTGTTAGTGTCCTGATAATTGGACAGTGAAATCAGATCCATATAGGTGCCTTTCAGCTTCCGCATATCACGAAGAGGTTTCAGCGGAATCTCCCACACATCAAGCGTTCCTTTTTCCCCAAGTTCCACAATGGTCACAGATTTCTGCTGCCCTGCCTCGGAAAAAGAATATTTCAGAGGTGTCCCACAGTACCGTATCTTCTGGCTCCCCACATTCTGGGGACTGTGGATGTGGCCCAGCGCTACATAATCAAAATCCCGGAATACCTCTGCCTCAATCTGGTCAATCCCGCCCACGGTGATTTCTTCCGAATCACAGCGCATGGCCCCTACCACAAACTGATGAGCAAGCAGTACATTTCGTTTGCTTTTGTCAATTTCCATATGTGCAACCGTAGCCTGCACTGCCTCCTGATAAGTGCGGATCTCTTCCTCACCTTCTTCGCCTTCCAGTGCATGACGCACAGCTGCCGGCCGGATAAATGGCAGGAGATGTATCCATACCTCTCCATAACTGTCCGTTAAACAGTACTTTGCCGTTTTTCCATCATACACCGGTGACATACAGATTCCGCTTCCGCTCATGATCTGTGAACCAAAAGCAATCCGCTCCGCGCTGTCATGATTTCCGCTGATGGCATAAACCGGAATCTTCCGCTTCGCCAGCCTGGTAAGGAAACTGTCAAAAAGCTGTACGGCTTCTGCTGAAGGAACCGGCCGGTCGTAGAGATCTCCTGCAAGAAGGATCCCGTCCGGCGATTCTTCATCAATGATCCCCAGAATCTCATTCAAAATATATTTCTGATCTTCGATCATGGAAAATTCATTGACCCGTTTTCCAAGATGAAGGTCTGATAAATGGATCAGTTTCATCGATCACCTCCGGCGTTCACCCATCCTCCGAACAATTCCGGCGCAAGATCGATCTCGCAGGCGTCAATCGCATCTTTTAACTGTGCAAGATTGCTGACTCCTGTTACAGGAACGGTTTGGAATGGCTGATTGAAAAAATACGCCAGAGACAAAGACTGCAGGCTGTGGCCGGTTTCTTTCTGAAGCTTTAACAGCTTCTGATAGGTGCGAAGGTTCGTCTCGTTCCAGTAAGATTTTTTCATGCTTTCGGAAAGATCGGCAATCTGTGGCTCTCTTTCCTGCATCCAGGCTGCATCCACCTCTGCTTCTGTATAGGGAACTCCCATTTTCTGAAGTTTGGAGAAAAATCCCATTGCAGTGGAAGAAAACGGAATAGAGGCAGCGCCTGTCTCACAATGCCACTTATACTCCTCCCGGGAAAACTCTACCAGTGTTGGGTCCGGATTGGTGTTTCCACCTGGATTGATCCCTGCCAGGCTCCACTGGTTGGAAACTGCCATGATTCCCGGATGTTTTCTTTCCGTCAGGCATTTCTGGATCTCTTTCAGTCTTTCTGTCCTGTAATTGGAAAATCCGAAATAGCGGATCCTTCCTTCTTTCTGCAGTTCTTCCAGGATATCAACGATCTCATCTGCCGGTTTCCTAGGATCATCTCTGTGGAGCCAGTAAAAATCGATCACATCCATTCCCAATGTGCGGCAGCTTTCATCCAGATCTGCCCGGATATCCTCCCGGTTCACTCTGCTGCGTCCCGGATCTTCAAAGGAATAATGGGCACCCTTGGTAGCCACGATCACTTTCCCTTCGACTCCACGCTCTTTCAGCCATTTGCCAATGATCTGCTCACTACAGTTCCCATGTCCTTCCAGCCACTTGCAGTATACATTTGCCGTATCAATAAAATTTCCGCCTGCCCGTACAAAGGCGTCCAGAACCTCGAAACTTTTTTCCTGATCCAATTTATCTCCAAATCCTGCTGTTCCAAGACAGATACGACTGATGTTCAGATCTGTGTTGTTAAGCTGTATATATTTCATTTCAGCAACCTCCCGTATTCTTATATATGTTTTTATATATCTTTTTCTATTATAACTTTTTTCCCGGAATCCGAACAGAGTGTTTCCTGTATATCCTTCCATTATGGCATAAAAAATCCCCCGGCACATACATGCCGGAGGATATGATATCTGTTATCTTAACAGTATGATTTATTTGTAGAGTGGTCCGTAGTTCTTGCAAGCACGGAAGTCTGCACCCTCTTTGTCCATACCGAATGCGTTCCAAGCTGCCGGACGATAGATGTCTTTCTCAGGAACGTTGTGCATGGATACCGGGATTCTCAGCATAGAGCACATTGTGATAAGGTCTGCACCGATGTGTCCGTAGGAGATTGCACCGTGGTTAGCACCCCAGTTGTTCATTACATCGTAAGCTGTCTTGAACGGTCCCTCTTTGCCATCGCATCTTGGAGCGAACCATGTGCATGGCCATGTGTAGTCTGTACGTTTCCAGAGTTTGTCAGATACTTCTTCCGGAAGTTCTACTGTCCATCCTTCTGCGATCTGGAGAACCGGTCCAAGGCCTTTTACAAGGTTCAGACGGATCATTGTAGCCGGCATCTGAGCACGTGTCTCATAACGGCTGGAGTATCCGCCTCCACGGAAGTATCCGTTGTCGGCCATACACCACTCTGTAGCTCCCATGATCGCTTTCTGGTCTTCGTCTGTGATATCCCACCACTGTTT
>CAVEKJ010000176.1:0-4810 GCA_963616205.1 Prevotella sp. | reverse complement strand
TGAAGATGGAAATGCAACGGTCAAAGTACCGATTCTGATTCAGGACAAGATCATGTTATTTTCTGGCGTTTTTTTATCTGGTTTTTTAGAAAAGGTGATCAGAATGGATCGCCTTATTGAAGTGTGCAGGATTGTATAAAATGAATAAAAAACGAGACGGTTAGTGGCAAATAATTATCAAAAATGAATAAAAAAATATCAAAAAATCAAAATTAACTGTTGATTATACGCAAGAAATGTGTTATCATTTGGTTAAAAGTTGGTAAAGATAACAAACATACAAATACAGAGGAGGGTAGCGAGAGGGCATTTTTGATGGCAGAGCGTAATGAGTCGTTTTGCTTAATGTATTGGGGTAATTGCCGGAAGATATAACGGAAGTATTTTTCAGCGGAATGTGTAATGGGCAACAGGGTCAGCGTTGTCGGGGGGATAGAGATATCATGAAGATGCAGCTGATCGGTAGTACACAAATTTATGAAAAGCAGGTGATATACAATGAAAAGTAAAAAATCTTTTTTCAGGACAGTGGAGCCTTATCTCTATCTGATTCCTGTAATGATCCTTTTTATACTGTTTGTATTCTGGCCGTTCGTTAAGACGATCCAGCTGAGTTTTGCCAGAACCACACCTCTTGGTCAGGTGGCACAGTATGTAGGAATTGACAACTATAAGAACATTTTCACAGACGGAACATTCCTTAACAGTTTGGTAACTACTCTGAAGTTCTCTGTTATGCGAGTTGTCCTTTCTATCGCGATCGGTTTTGTACTGGCGATCATCAGTACAGAGAAGATCAAAGCCAAAGGATTTTTCCGTACTGTATATGCACTTCCGATGGCTATTTCCGCAGCAGCGGCATCTGTAGTGTTCATGTTCGTTTTCCACAGTTCTCTTGGTATCCTGAACAAGGCACTTGGAACTCATATCGGATGGCTGACAGATAAGAGATATGCACTGATCGCGGTTACGATCGTTAGTGTATGGATGGCAATCGGTATGAACTTCATTTACCTTACCGCAGCGATCCAGAGTGTGCCGGCTGAACTTTATGAGAGCGTTGCTCTGGATGGAGCAAACTTCTTCCAGAAACACCGCCATGTAACGATCCCGTCAATCTCTCCGACACTGTTCTTCCTTCTCATCATCAACGTTATCAACTCCGTACAGGCGTACGCAGAGTTCAAGATGATGACTCAGGGCGGACCGGCAGAGAGTACGAACGTTATCGTGTATGAGATTTACCAGGAGGCATTTATCAACAGCCGTTTCGGTGTGGCCTGTGCAGAATCCGTAGTTCTGTTCATTATTTTGATTATCCTGACTGCACTGCAGTTTAGACTGGAAAAGAAGGTGACCTACTGATGAAAGAAAAACCATATGTAAAAGTGGCGATGTATGCGCTGAATATTATTTTTGCAATTATTATTATCATTCCTGTTGTTTACTGTTTCAATGTTAGTATGATGGATCTGAAAGAGATCTACGGCGGAAAGTTCTGGCCGTCTCATCTGACCATTGAGAACTATGTAAGAGCATTCCAGCTGGCACCGTTCTTTACTTTCATTAAGAACTCACTGATCGTATCCGGTGTTATCACATTTGCTCAGGTTGTTACAGGTGCTCTTGCAGCTTATGCTTTTGCTATGATGGAGTTCAAAGGTAAAAAAGTCCTGTTCTACATCATGCTGGCAACCATGATGATCCCGAGCCAGGCGATCATCATCGCAAACTACCTGACAATCGCTGACTGGGGTATCCGTAATACATACGCAGCTCTGATCCTTCCGAACGCAGCAGCAGCTTTTGCGGTGTTCAACATGCGTCAGGCATTCCTGACACTGCCGAAGGAGATCCACGAGGCAGCTGAGATTGATGGATGTACAAACTTCAAGTTCTTATATACCATCGGTGTTCCGCTTATCAAACCATCACTTGGTGCTCTGATCATCTATGTATTCCTTCAGAGCTGGAACTACTATCTGTGGCCACTGCTGGTAACAGACAGTGTAAACATGAGAACCGTTCAGATCGGTCTTGGTATGCTCCAGGGTGCTGAGGCAACAGACTTCCGACCGGTTATGGCTGGTGCGATGGTTATCCTGATCCCGTCAATCCTTGTATTCATCATTGGTCAGAAACAGATGATCAGTGGTCTGACAGCTGGTGCTGTTAAGGGTTGATACGATAAGACAAGTAGTAAAAACGTTAATTTATCCGGCCTGTATTGGGGCAGGCCGGAACAAATATAAAAGGAGGGTTTCTATATGAAAAACAAAAAATGGATGGCGATTCTTTTAGGAGGAATCATGGCAGCATCTCTTGCAGCTCCATGCTCAGTAAGTGCAGCTGAGAAAACAACACTTACTTTCTGGCATGCAATGGGTGGTACAAACGGAGAGGTACTTCAGGAGATCGTAGACGACTTCAACGCATCTCAGGATGAGATCGAAGTTAAAGCTGAGTATCAGGGAACTTATGATGATACCATCACAAAACTGAAAGCTGCTATGCAGAGTGATTCCGGTCTTCCGGATGTCTGCCAGATGTATGATGTTGGAACAAAATTCATGTATGACAGTGGTGCTGTTATCCCGGTAGAAGACAAATTCGAGTCTACAGGTTATGACAAGAGCACAGTTATGGATGTTATCAGCAGCTACTATTCCGTAGACGGAAAACAGTATGCAATGCCATTCAACGTATCCACACCTATGCTGTATTACAACAAAGACGTATTTGAAGCAGCCGGCCTTGATCCAGAGACACCGCCTACAACATACGATGAGGTTCTTGAGGATTCCAAGAAGATCGTAGAGAGCGGAGCAGCTCCGGTTGGTTATTCACAGGCTATCTATGGATGGTTCTTTGAGCAGCAGCTTGCAGGACTTGGCTTAACATATGGTAACAACGACAATGGACGTACAGAGGCAGTTACAGCTGTTGATTTCGATTCCAACGGCGGCGGTCTCAAAGTATTTGATATGTGGAAACAGCTGTATGATTCCGGATACTTCGAAGACTACGGAACAACAACAGCAGATACTCAGACAGCATTCTTCTCCGGACAGGTTGGTATGATCATCGAGTCTACCGCTATCCTGAAAAATGCAGTTGATTCTTCTCCATTCGAAGTTGGTACAGGATATCTTCCAAGAATCGAGCAGAATGATGAAGGCGGCGTTATCATCGGTGGTGGTTCCCTGTGGCTTACAGATACAGGAAACGAAGCAAACGAAGATGCAGCTTGGAAATTCATCGAGTATATCACAACTCCTGAGGTACAGGCTAAATGGTCCATGGGTACAGGATACTTTGCAATCAACGAGAAAGCTTATGAGACAGATGAGATGAAATCTTACCTCGAAGAGAACCCGAACTTTGAGACAGCTATCAACCAGCTGAAAGATTCTCCTGTAAACGCTAATACAGCAGGTGTTCTCTCTGGTGTACAGACAGAAGCCCGTCTTACATTCAACGAGATCATGCCTCAGGTTTATGATGGAAAGCTCACAACTCAGGAAGCAGTTGATCAGCTTGCAGATTCTGTAAACAAAGCGATCGAGAACTACAACGAGTCTATTAAATAATCAGAATGCCCTCTGATGAATAAAATAGTATAGTAAGTAGGGATACCGGTGCATGGCAGCGGTATCCCTGCTGTTTTACTATCGACCTGAAAGGGGCAGCAGTATAAAATAAAAACTGCGTAGTGAGACGGATTGCGAAAATCCGACTGACCAGGCAGCTTTAGGCCGAAACAATGATTCGGTTATGTGAGAGAAACTGGAGCAGGCTGCGGATACCTGTTTTACAGAAAAATATAATGAGTGCCAGTAATTGCAGCAGGAAAGGGGCGGACTTGACTTATGGGAGGAATTTTGGGAGCTTGGAATGCAGTAAATTCGTATCTGCATACTTTAAATATGGGATCAACATTGTTTCGACTGATCCTTGCAATGTTTTTGGGATGTCTGATCGGCATTGACCGTGGAATGAAAAAGAGGGTAGCGGGTGTAAAAACCCATATGATCGTCTGCATGGGTGCCACCCTTGTGATGATGACCGGAGATTTTATCCATGTATATTCTAATGGAGCCGGGATCGGAGATACTGCACGACTTGGCGCACAGGTTGTCAGTGGAATCGGTTTCCTCGGTGTCGGAACGATCATTGTAACCGGACAGAGACATGTTTCCGGTCTTACAACGGCAGCCAGCCTGTGGACATCTGCGTGTATCGGACTTGCGGTAGGTATAGGATTTTACAGCGGCGCGATCTTTACCACGCTGGGCCTGATGCTGGTGTTCAAATATGCGAAATACATAGAGGCTTACGTGGAGGAACACTCCAATACCTATGATGTGTATATGGAATTTGAAAATGAAGATAAGATGAGTATGGCCATAAAGAAGCTACGGGAAGAAGACATCCTGATCTCCAATGTAGTTGTGATCAAAAAGAGATCCAAGACCCAGAGTGTTGTGATCCAGGCTACCATGGAAGCTGCCAAATGGAAAGCGCGTCATACTGTTTTCCGTGAGGTAAGGCAGCAGGAAGGTGTTATTTCTGTAGAGGAGATCTGAGTGGAAAAATATCTGTCCTACAATTAACCAAAGTTATGGTGAATTTAAGATTATGTTAAATAAAAAACGATGTATTTTGCAAAAATTATACTTGTATTTTCTGAAATAGTCTGATATAATAAACACAAAGTGAAGAAGAATTCTGGTTCAGCTTGTTGAATACAGAGAATGCCATTGAGAACAGAGACCGGCATGAAGACACATGAATACATGTGTTTTTGTGT
>CAVEKJ010000175.1:0-4841 GCA_963616205.1 Prevotella sp. | reverse complement strand
CCGGAAGAAGCGTAAAAAATTATGAGATATCACAATATTACCAAGGACGATATGTTAAACGGAGACGGACTCCGCGTAGTACTCTGGGTGGCCGGCTGTTCACACGGTTGCCGGGAGTGCCAGAATCCCATTACCTGGGATCCTGACGGAGGACTTCCATTTACGGACAGCGAGCGAGCTGAGATATTTGCAGAGCTGGACAAGGATTATATCAGCGGGATCACTTTCTCAGGAGGAGATCCCCTGCATCCTGCCAATATCGCTGAGGTAACAGCTCTTGCAAGAGAGATCAGAGAGAAATATCCGGATAAGACTATCTGGCTGTATACCGGTTCTCTCTGGGAAGAAATCCAACAGTACGAGATCATCCATTATCTGGATGTATGCGTGGACGGAGAATTTCAGGTCGATAAGAAAGAAGTTCTCCTGAAATGGAAGGGATCTTCCAACCAGCGTGTGATCGATGTACAGGAATCACTTCGGGAGAACCGGGTAGTTCTTTACGTGGAGTGATCCGGACGGATGAAATTACCGATTGGGAGTGGAACGAAAAATGAAAAGAATTGCGAAATTTCACAAGGTAAGTTTTGAACAGTTTGCAAAAGACTGGAAGGATACTTTTGAGCAGTATTCCGAGGATGAGATCCGAAGCATTTACGACAACCTGAAACTTCCAAAGAGAGCCACAACCGGAAGTGCGGGATACGATTTTTACGCACCGGTGGATGTAACCATGAAGCCAGGCGAGATCGTTAAGATCCCGACCGGCATCCGTGTGGAGATGGAAGAAGGCTGGGTTCTGAAATGTTATCCGAGAAGCGGACTGGGATTTAAGTTCCGTCTGCAGCTGAATAACACCGTAGGAATCATTGACAGTGATTATTTCTTTTCTGATAACGAAGGCCATATCTTTGCCAAGCTGACCAATGATACCAGAGAAGATAAGACAATCCAGATCCCGGCAGGAACAGGTTTCATGCAGGGAATCTTCGTAGAATACGGAATCACCGTGGATGACGATGCGGACGCTGTGAGAAACGGCGGTTTTGGAAGCACTACAAAAGCATAAAAAGCACAGGAAATAAAAAGAAAGCCCGGAAATCGGAGGTGTGATGAACACATTTCTGATTTCCGGGCTTGTTTTTTGTCTGAGTATTGTCTGACTGTGAATGTTTTTTAGCTGAGAGGTGCGTTTGCTTCCTCGTCTGCACGAGCCTTTTCCACCACTGCGTTAAACGCGTCTGCGGCAGCTGCATATTCCTCGTCGTCCTCAATGTTCGCCAGCATCGGATCGCCTTCTGCTGTGCGGGAGAAGCTGTAAAGATAAACTTCACCGGTTTCGTTCTGGCCGTTCTCGTCAAGAGGGAGAAGTGCGATATATTCTTTATTCTCTACCGGGAAAATAGTGAGGATGGCGCATTCTACTTCTGTGTCATCATCCATAGTCAGGGTAATGGTGTGATGTGCCTCGTCTACCTTGCTTCCACAGTTGGCTGTGCAGGAAGCGCAGTCACTTGGTGCACATCCGCTTTTGTTAAATTCATCACTCATAAAAAAATCCTCCGTTCTGATACTGCCTGTAACGGATCGCGTTTCCATTTGATGCATGAATTCCTGGAATTGCTGTAACCGGCAGTATGCATAATATAAAAAGTATTTTAACAGATATGGCGCAGAACAGCAACAAAATGTTGAATATAAATCGAATGTCCGCTTTAACGCTCTGGCGAAACTTTCAAAAAATTTTTTGCTTAATCCGACAATGTGAGATATAATAAAAACATGACGAAAAAATGAGGAGAAAATACAAAATATGAAATTTATTTCCTGGAATGTAAATGGAATCCGGGCCTGTATCACCAAAGGCTTTGAGGAACGCTTTCATGAATTGGATGCGGATATTTTCTGTCTGCAGGAGACGAAATGCCAGCAGGGGCAGGTACAGCTTGACCTTCCCGGATATCATCAGTACTGGAACTACGCAAACCGCAGAGGCTATTCAGGTACAGCCATTTTTACAAAGAAAGAGCCGCTGTCTGTAGCTTATGGGATCGGTATAGAGGAACACGATAAAGAGGGACGTGTGATCACTCTGGAATTTGAGGATTATTATTTTATTACCGTTTATACCCCGAATTCCCAGAGTGAGCTCCGTCGTTTGGAGTACCGCATGAAATGGGAAGAGGATTTTCTGGCTTATCTTCTGAAATTGCAGGAGAAGAAACCGGTGATCTTCTGTGGAGACCTTAACGTGGCACATCAGGAGATCGACCTTAAGAATCCGAAGACCAACCGGAAGAATGCAGGCTTTACGGATGAGGAGAGAGCCTGCTTTGCCAGAGCCCTTGAGAGTGGTTTTATTGATACATTCCGTTATTTTTATCCGGATAAAGAGGGTGTTTATTCCTGGTGGTCCTATCGCTTCCGTGCAAGGGAGAAGAATGCCGGCTGGCGTATCGACTATTTCCTTGTTTCCCCGTCTCTGAAAGAGAAACTCCAGGATGCGAAGATCCATAGCGAGATCATGGGCTCAGACCATTGTCCGGTTGAGCTGGACATTGATCTGTGATGAAATCCGCAGAGATGGATTTCCGGGAATTGTAACAATAAAAAAGAGAAAAGGAGGAGGTTGCCTTGGCGAGCCGCAGATTAGGTCGTGTGGAGAAAGGACAGCCGCTGATACTTGGAGCCAATAAAGTAGAGGGTGGTTATAATTTTGCAGTGGAGGCATCGGAAGAATCCGAAGTGGCTCTGCTTTTATATAAAAAAAGAGGAACTGCCGCACCGGTGAAGATCATTTTTCCGGAGGATTTCCATACCGGACGTGTGTGGGCACTGAAGCTTTCGGATGTTTCGCTGAAAGATTACGAATATAATTATAAAATAGACGGAGAGATCGTGCAGGACCCTTATGCTTACGGCCTTCACGGAAGAGAACATTTCGGGGCACCTTACGATCCGGAAAAAGAGGTTCGCTGTCGTTTCCTCAATGAGGAGGTTTCCGGCTGGGGTGATGAGAGTGCACCGGCAGTAGAATACGAAAATATGATCCTGTATAAGCTTCATGTCCGTGGCTATACGAAACTTGCCAGAAAGATGGTTTCCCACAAGGGAACATTCCTGGGACTGACGGAGATGATCCCTTACTGGAAAGAACTGGGGATCAATGCCATTGAGCTGATGCCGTCTTACGAGTTTTGTGAAGTCCCGGTCAGAAAGCCCCAAAAAAGCAGTGAACATATCAAGACCCGCCGTAAGGAAAATGTGGTCAATTACTGGGGCTATGCTTCCGGCTTTTACTTTAGCCCGAAGAGTGCTTACTGCAGTACCAGGGAGACGGAACAGGAATTCCGGTATCTGGTCCGGGAGTTGCATAAGAATGGCATTGCCTGTATCATGGAGTTTTATTTTCCGGAGGAAACAGACAGCCTGCTGGCCCTTCGTGCGTTGCAGTTCTGGAGATCTTTTTACCATGTAGATGGCTTCCATGTGCTGGGAGATGGTTTTAACCGGGAAATGCTTCTCCGTGACGGGATCCTTTCCGGGGCAAAACTGATCTTCCAGGGATTTGATTTTGATCATTTTTACAGAGGAAAGATCCCGGCCAGACGGTGCGGGGCAGAGAGCAATATGAATTTTCTCCAGGATATGCGCCGCTTCCTCAAAAGCGATGAAGGCATGGTGGAAGCTGCCGCATGGCACATCCGCCACAACAGTGAGAATCATGGTGTGATCAATTACATGGTATGCCAGGATGGATTTACCATGAATGACCTGGTAAGTTACACGTATAAGCATAATGAAGCCAATGGAGAGGGAAATCAGGACGGAAGCAGTTACAACTATTCCTGGAACTGCGGTGTGGAAGGCCCTACCCGCAAAGTTTCCATCCGCCAGATGCGAGAACGCCAGATCAAAAATGCGTTTCTGATGATGCTTCTGAGCCAGGGTGTTCCCATGATCTATCATGGCGATGAATTTGGCAATTCCCAGAGCGGTAATAACAATGCCTACTGTCAGGACAATGCTACCGGCTGGACAGACTGGAAAGGTTTTATCAGAAATCAGGGATTGCTGGAATTTGTGAAAGATGCCATCGCTTTCCGTAAAGCCCATCCGGTTCTCCATATGCCGGTGGAGCTGAAAGGTGTGGATTATCTGACCAAGGGCTTCCCGGACGTATCCCTTCACGGAGAACGTGCCTGGTATTTAAGTTATGAAAATACCAGCAGGCTTCTGGGCATGATGTACTATGGAGCCTATGCAAGGGAAGAGGACGACCGCGAGGCAGCGGAGGATGATTTTATCTACATCGGTTATAATTTCCACTGGGAAAACCGGAGCCTTGCTCTTCCAAATCTCCCGGAAGGCATGTGCTGGAAAAAGATGGCAGATACTTCTCTTCACGGAACAGGATTCCATCTGGATGAGAAAGAAGAATATAAGAAATCGATCGAAATAGGCCCCCGTGCCATTGTGGTACTGCTGGGCAGACAGGAGGCGGAGAAAGATGCAATCGTGGCACCCGTGGCTGCACTTCAAGACGATCACGAGGCATAAGCTTCTGGTGATGAAATACTGTTTCCGTATCGGGTTATACAAACAGGGACTGCTTCATGACCTGTCCAAGTATTCCCCGACGGAATTTCTGGTAGGCTGTAAATATTACCAGGGAACAAGAAGTCCGAATAATGCAGAAAGAGAGGATATTGGGGTATCGACTTCCTGGCTGCACCATAAAGGCCGCAATAAGCATCATTTTGAACATTGGGTAGATTATTCCCTGGACGGGGAACATCCGATCATGGGCGCGCAGATGCCGAGAAAATATGTTGCTGAGA
>CAVEKJ010000174.1:2982-4865 GCA_963616205.1 Prevotella sp. | reverse complement strand
ATATGAGGATGACGCCAGCAGCTTATATAAAGCAAAGGAGGCAATAATATCATGATCGATTTAGCTGAACTTGAGAAAAAAACACCAATTTTGAAGGACATCCGTAATGAAAAAGAAGTGTTTTGGATGAATCCGGATAAAACCAGCTGCGAAGAAGCAATGAATCATATAGAACTTACAATGGAAGACATAAATGATGCAGAACAGAGATTACAGCGTTTTGCACCATTTATCATGAAATGTTTTCCAGAAACAAAGGACAGAAACGGACTGATTGAATCTGTTCTTACTCCGATTCCGAAAATGAAAGAATTGCTGAATGAGAAATATCAGAGCAATCTGGAGGGGACATTGCTGCTGAAACAAGACAGCCATCTGGCGATTGCAGGTTCTGTAAAAGCACGCGGCGGTATTTACGAAGTTCTGAAACATACAGAAGATCTTGCGTTGGAAAATGGTCTTTTGAAACCGGGAGACAGCTATGAGAAACTGGCAGATGAAGAATGCAGAAATTTTTTCAAAAATTATACGATTCAGGTTGGATCTACTGGAAACCTGGGAATGAGTATTGGAATTATGAGTGCGGCAGTTGGATATCAGGTTATTGTCCATATGTCAGCAGATGCAAAGCAATGGAAAAAGGATCTGTTAAGAAGCCGCGGAGTAATCGTAAAAGAATATGAGTCAGATTACAGCGAGGCTGTAAAGAATGGCAGAGCATTGTCTGATCAGGATCCGAAAAGTTATTTTGTAGATGATGAGAATTCCAGAACACTGTTTTTAGGTTATGCAGTAGCAGCCAAGCGTCTGAAAAAACAGCTGGAAGAGCAGAATATCACAGTCAATGAAGAACATCCGCTGTTTACATATATCCCATGTGGAGTAGGCGGGGCACCGGGAGGAGTAAGCTTCGGATTAAAACAGGTATTTGGTGATTGTGTACATTGCTTTTTTGTAGAGCCAACTCAGGCACCATGTATGTTGGTAGGCATGTCAACCGGTTTGCAGCATGATATTTCAGTACAGGATATCGGGCTTACCGGACTTACCCATGCGGATGGTCTTGCAGTAGGACGTCCGTCAGGATTCGTAGGCGGAGTTATGAAGTATCTGCTCAGCGGAGAATTTACTATCCGGGATGCGAAACTGTATGACTATATGAGAGATCTTCTTGATACAGAGGATATTTTCCTTGAGCCAAGCGCATGTGCTGCTTTTCAGGGACCTGTACATATCGAAAAGAGTGAAATCACTCAGAAATACCTGCTGGAAAATAAGCTTGCAGATAAAATGAAGAATGTGACACATATTGCGTGGGCTACAGGTGGAAGTCTTGTGCCGGAAGCAATGCGTGAGGAATATAAGAATACTTATCTGGAGAAATAAAAAAATGCGGTTTTAACCTGAGGGCATAGGTTAAAACCGCGTTTTTTTACTATCGAATTCTTTTCTTTATCATCGGGCCGATGATCATGGCGATGATCATTTTTATGAGGTCAGCCGGGATAAACGGGATGACACAGACAGCAAGAGCTGCTTTGAATGTGTAGCTTGCAACAATGCAGAACCATACAGTTCCGAAAAGATAGCAGACGATCGTTCCTCCGATCATACCTATGAGCTGGATCAGAGGTTTGTGGCAGTTGTCGATTACCAGTCCGGCAATGATGGCCATGACGATAAATCCGATGATATATCCGCCTGTAGGTCCGGCCAGTTTTGCAGGGCCGCCTGTGAATCCGGAAAATACCGGAAGGCCTACGAATCCAAGCAGCAGATAGATGAGATAACTGATGGTTCCCTTTTTCCATCCAAGAAGATAGAGGGACAGGTATATTGCCAGATTGGTGAAGGAGATCGGAACCGGACCGATGGGGATGGAC
>CAVEKJ010000174.1:0-2972 GCA_963616205.1 Prevotella sp. | reverse complement strand
GCGGGGCAAGAATACAGGTGACGGCTGCCATCAGAGCGGTCATGGTGATCTCGTAGGTTTTCGAATGTGGTGCAGAGACTGCGTTTGTCTGAGTCATATTAAAAAATCCTCCTTTGAAAAATTATGCAGATTCAATCTCATAAGTAAATCCTGCATCTGTGATGGTTTTCAGAGTATCTTCAATTCCCTGGCCGCCTTCGGTAAGATAACCGGAAGCAAAGATGGAGTCTACGACGCTGAGCAGTTTCTTTTCCTTACCTTTGAAATAAACTTCTCTTCCGGCAGCACAGCGGATGTCAGCTTTAGGAACCAGAAGTCTTGCGAGACAGAGGACTTTCATGCAGTATTCGGTTGTCAGATAGGAAATGTCGGCGTTTCCAAGAGGAGTTCCCTTGATTGGAAGAAGGAAGTTGATGGGCAGCGCTTCCGGCTGGATTTCACGTAATTCCAGAAGCATATCAACAACGTCTTCTTTGCTTTCTCCCATGCCAATGATGCCGCCGCTGCAGATTTCAAATCCAAGCCCTTGAAGCATGTGGATGTTCTGTACACGCTGCTCAAAAGTGTGCGTACTGCAGATGTTATGGTAAAAGGAACGGCTGCTGTTCAGGTTATGGTTGATCCGGTCAAGACCGGCTTCTTTGAGGACTTTTGCCTGATGCTCGGTGAGAAAACCGATGGAGCAGCAGAGATGGGTTCCGTGTTCTTTCATTTTACGGATTCTGCGTGCCAGTTCTTCAATTTCTTTATCCGTAAATTTCATACCGCTTAAGCCAATGCAGTGTCTGGATAAATGATAATCGTTTACGAAATCATTGTCCTGGTATAATTTATCTTCATCTACCCATTTATATTTATCAATATCAGCAGTAGAACGACAGGACTGTGCACAGTAAGCACAATCCTGAGAACAGTTACCACTGCGGGCATTGGTAAGGATATGGATACTTACCCGGTTTCCCTTATATTTATAACGTAAACTTTTTGCACAGGCGATCAGGGCTTCGAGTTCATCGTCTGGAGTGTTCAAAATAGCAATAGCCTCATCTCTGGAAAGAGAAGGAGCCTCTTTTTCAGTAATATCAGGATTCATGGAGATACCTTCCTTGTGATTTTTTTGTACGGGTATCACTTTACCACATAAAAGTATTAAATGTCAACTATAAATATAAGAATGGTTTACAATTAAGGAGCGATGGTATAGATACTTTTTCAAAAAATCTTTACATCATTGTTTGGAAACTGTTATGATGAAGAAAATATTCTGCTGTTTATCTTTGGGAAAATGATGCAATGGCAGAAATCCTAAGAGGAAATGTATTATGAAAATAATGGGAATTGATATTGGTACAACAACGATCAGTGTTGTGCTGACAGAGAATCATACAGAAAGCCTGCTTGCAAGAGAGACAGCAGAGCATTGTTCTTTTTTAAGAAGCGAGATTCCGGAGCAGAAAATTCAGGATCCTGAACGGATTTATAAGATCGTGGAAGCACTTGTTGAAAAGATAGAAAATAAATATGGAATTCCGGACAGAATCGGTTTTACCGGGCAGATGCATGGAATGCTGTATGTGGATGCTTTCGGAAAGGCAGTAAGCCCGCTTTATACATGGCAGGATGGAAGTGGTGAAATTGTGCTGGAAGGTGGAAAAAGCAGCGTGCAGATGTTGAAAGATGTGGGAGCAGCAGCGTCAGGGTATGGTATTGTAACCCATTTTTACCTGCAGAAAAGAGGACAGATTCCACAGAATGCTGCAAAGATGACTACAGTCAGTGACTATGTAGCTATGCGTTTGTGCGGGAACAGCTGTCCGGTTATTGGCCTGGATATGGCTGCCAGCTGGGGCTGTTTTGACCTTGAAAAAAAGGAATTTTTGTATGAAAAAATGAAGCAGACAGGTGTAGACATATCGTATCTGCCGGAAGTCAGGAAAGGCCATTTTCTGGTGGGAAGAACCAGGAATGGTGTTCCTGTTATGGGCTCTGTGGGAGATAACCAGGCAAGTTTATTTGGTTCTGTCAGAAATCTGAAAGATACGGTCCTTCTGAATGTAGGAACCGGAAGCCAGATTTCTTTTGTCACAGAAAAATTCGTACCATGCAGCGGAAGTGTGGAATTACGTCCATGCACGGAAGATCGTTATATTCTGGTAGGAGCATCCCTGTGCGGCGGCCGTGCATATGCCATGCTGGAGCAGTTTTACAGAGAAGCTGCATCCATGGGAAATGGAGCAATTTCAGAGAGAAAACTATATACCTATATGCAGGAACAGGCAGAAGCATTTCTTTTGCAGCAGGGAGAAGAAGCAGCATGGAAAGTGGATACCGCTTTTTCCGGGACAAGGAGTGATCCAGCAAAACGCGGAATGATCACAGGAATTGGTGTGGATAATTTTCATCCAGGTGCGCTGACTGTTGGGGTGATCCGAGGAATCCTTAACGAACTGCATGAGCAGTATGAATACATGCGCAAGCTGACACGAAAGAAAGCCACCCACCTGGCAGGCTCCGGAAACGGAATCAGGAAGAACCCGCTGATGAGAAAAATGGCAGAAGAGATGTTTGAAATGCCCATGTCAGTTGCCCGGTATGAGGAAGAAGCTGCTTATGGAGCGGCATTGTGTGCGGGGAAATTAATTATTAAGCAATGTAAAAAATAGCAAGGGCATGTCATGGATTCCATGTATAGATTAATGACAGAATTTGTGATAATATAAAAACACATAAAATAAGTGGAGGTGCGGGTGAATGGGCAGTTATTTGAATCCAGGAAGTGATCTTTTTGAGATGGCATTAAGATCACAGATATTTGTTGATAAGAGCGGATTAATAGAAAAGACAAATCATTGCCTGCGGACACTTCAGCGATATATGTGTGTAAGCAGACCAAGAAGATTTGGAAAATCCATGGGCATTGATATGCTGGCAGCTTATTACGACCGAAGTGTGGATACAAAGAAACTGTTTCA
>CAVEKJ010000173.1:0-4873 GCA_963616205.1 Prevotella sp. | reverse complement strand
GATTTTACACGAAAGATTTGACAACAGCGCTTTTCCATACTAAAATGTACGAGATATTTACAGAAGAAACACAGCAACCGCAGATATGAAACTGTGCACAAAAAGAGGAGAAGTAATTTATGAAAAAATATTGTGAGATGAGCAGGGAAGAGCTACTCGATTTAAAGAAAGAACTCGACCGTGAGTTCGATGAGATCAAAGCCGAAGGTCTGGCACTGGATATGTCCCGTGGTAAACCGGCACCGGATCAGCTTGATCTTTCCATGAAAATGATGGAAGTACTTGCGGGCGATGCAGACCTGAAATGTGAGACCGGCGTGGACTGCCGTAACTATGGTGTGATCGACGGAATCCCGGAAGCCAAGAGACTTCTTGGTGAGATGTCCGAGGTAGAGCCTGAGAACATCATCATCTATGGTAACTCCAGCCTGAACGTAATGTTCGATACCATCGCACGTTCCTATTCCCACGGAGTAATGGGAAATACTCCATGGTGCAAGCTTGACAAGGTAAAATTCCTCTGTCCTGTACCTGGATATGACCGCCATTTCAGAATCACAGAATTCTTCGGCATTGAGATGATCAACATTCCGATGTCTCCGGAAGGCCCGGATATGGACATGGTTGAGAAATATGTCAATGAAGACCCGGCAGTAAAAGGTATCTGGTGTGTTCCGAAATATTCCAACCCACAGGGCTATACCTATTCAGAAGAAACCGTTAAGCGTTTCGCACATCTGAAACCGGCAGCACCGGATTTCCGTATTTACTGGGATAACGCTTACAGCATCCATCATCTCTATGATGACAATCAGGATTTCCTTCTTGAGATCCTTGACGAGTGTGCGAAAGCAGGAAATCCGGACATTGTTTATAAATTTACTTCTACCTCCAAGGTAAGCTTCCCTGGTTCCGGTATCGCAGCAGTTGCTGCATCCAAAGCGAACCTGGATGACTTCCGCAAATACATGACTGTACAGACCATCGGACATGACAAACTGAACCAGCTTCGTCACGTTCGCTTCTTCAAAGATATCAACGGACTGCATGAGCATATGAGAAAACACGCAGACATCCTCCGCCCGAAATTCGAGCTCGTTCTTGCAACACTGGATAAAGAACTTAACGGACTTGGAATCGGTGAGTGGACCAAACCACACGGTGGATATTTCATTTCCTTTGACGCAATGGAAGGCTGTGCAAAAGCTATCGTTGCCAAAGCAAAAGAGGCAGGCGTTGTCATGACAGGCGCCGGAGCAACCTATCCATATGGAAAGGATCCAAAAGACAGCAACATCCGTATCGCACCGAGCTATCCAAGCGTTGAGGAACTTGGCAAGGCAGCAGAGGTATTTGTTCTCTGTGTAAAACTTGTAAGCGTGGAAAAACTTCTGGAGAAATAAATTTGACACATCAGACTGCCCGGTATTTCAATGTACGTAATACCGGGCAGTCATAACTATCGGAGAGATATTATGGATGAGGAAAAAGAAAAAATGAAAACCGGCAAAAAGGTGGTCATTGCACTGATCATAATCCTGCTGATCCTTACAGCAGCAGCTTATGCATACGGCGTTCATTATTTTACAGATCATTTTTTACCGGGATCTCAGGTGAATGGATTTAATTGTTCTTACAAAACTGCGGATGAAACCGAGAAACTTCTGGCAAAAGAAGTGCAGGCATATGTGCTCACTGTGGAAACAAGAAACAACGGAAAAGAGAGCATCACCGCAAAAGAGGCAGGACTGGTCTACAAACCAGATGGCGGAGCCAAAAAACTGATCCAGAAACAGGACCGTTATAAATGGTTCCTTGCATTTAATCAGAAGAAAAAATACACACTGGCAACAGATACTACTTATGAAGACCAGAACAAGCTTACAGAAACCGTAAAAAAACTGAAATGTATGCAGAAAGACAACATGGAAAAACCTGTAGATGCATGCATTAAAGATAACGGGGAAACTTACGAGATCCAGCCGGAAAAGGAAGGAACCACCCTGGACACAAAAAAAGTTCAGAAAGTCATCAGGGCAGCCATTTCCGCAGGAGATAAAACTGTCAGCCTGGAAAAGAAAAACTGTTACAAAAAACCATCTGTATACAAAGATGATAAAACTCTGAAAAAAGACTGTGACCAGCTGAACAAACTCACCAGCTGTGTGATCACCTACGATTTTTCAGACCGGTCCGAACAGCTTGACCGAAACACCATCAAGGACTGGCTGACAAAAGACGCAAACGGAGATTATACAGTAGACAAAGATCAGGTTGCGGCTTATGTGAACAGCCTGGGATACAAATACGATACTTTTGGCTGCACCAGAACATTTACCACTTACGATGGCCGTCAGAAGACCATCAAAGGTGGCGACTACGGCTGGGCCATTGACCAGACCACAGAGACCGAATGGCTCTATAATGCCATTCTTGCAGGAACTACAGAAGTGAGACAGCCGGCATATGCTTACAGTGGACTTTGCAGAGATACCAATGATATCGGAAATACATATGTGGAGATTGACCTGACCAACCAGAGAATGGTATTTTATAAAGATGGACAGCTTCTGGTAGATACCCCGGTAGTTACCGGCTGTGTGAAAAAAGGCTATTCCACACCAACCGGATGTTTTGCCCTGGATGCCATGCGTTCACCGGCAGTCCTTAAGGGGCCTGGATATGCGTCACCGGTTACATACTGGATGCCGTTTTCCGGAGGAGTCGGGATCCATGATGCAAGCTGGCGTTCACAGTATGGCGGCCAGATCTATATCACAAATGGTTCCCATGGCTGTGTCAATACCCCTAAGGATCAGGCAGCAATCATTTATAATAATATTAGTGTAGGAGTACCGATCGTAGTTTATGAATAAGAGATTAAAAGAAATATTAAAAGAATACGAAGAAAGAAAACATAAAATTTTCAAGGGAGATGAAAGTATGAACATCGTTGTATTGGCAGGTGGAACCAGTACAGAGAGAGAAATCTCCATCGTAACCGGAACCGGTGTCTGCAAAGCACTTCGTCAGAAAGGACACAACGCCATTCTTGTAGATATTTTCTGCGGACTGGAGCCGGTAGACTGGGATGAACCTTTCGGAGATAAAGATTATGAAGTAGATTCTGCAGCTGAATATATGAGAAGCTTTGACGATGATATCGAAAATATCAAACGTACAAGAAGAAGCTTTTTCGGACCGAATGTCCTGGAACTCTGTCAGGCTGCAGACATTGTATTTATGGGACTTCACGGTGCCAACGGAGAGGATGGAAAGGTTCAGGCAACTTTCGATCTTCTGGGAATCCGTTACACAGGAACCGGATATTTAAGCAGTGCCCTTGCCATGGATAAAGGCCTCACCAAGAAGATCTTCCTCATGGATGAAGTGCCGACACCGAAGGGCGTTTCCATGCTGAAAGAAAACTGTACCAGAAACATCCAGGATCTCGGTATGGAATTCCCTGTTGTTGTAAAAACATGCTGCGGTGGTTCCAGTGTAGGAGTTTACATTGTAAACAACCAGAAAGAATATGAGGATGCCATTGACGGTGCTTATTCTTATGAGGATGAAGTAGTCGTTGAGGAATACATCAAAGGCCGTGAATTTTCCGTTGCAGTTGTAGACGGCAAGGCTTATCCGATCATCGAGATCGCGCCGAAGCAGGGATTCTACGATTACAAGAATAAATATCAGGCAGGCTCCACAGTAGAGACCTGTCCGGCTGAGATTTCTCCGGAACTTACTGAGAAGATGCAGCACTATGCGGAAGCTGGCGCAAAAGCTCTCTGCATCGAAGGCTACGCACGTTTTGACTTCATGATGAAGGAAAACGGCGATATGTACTGCCTGGAAGCAAACACACTTCCGGGAATGACACCCACCAGCCTGATCCCGCAGGAAGCAAAAGTTCTGGGAATCGACTATCCGGATCTCTGCGAAGAGCTGATCCGCATTTCTCTTAAAAAATACAGCAAATAAAATATCTGACCTTAACTCCTCCTGTTGACAGCGGCAGTTTCAGAGTCTGAGTATCTCTGAAAAGCCATGGATAAAAAATGCAACAGGAGGAGTTTCTGGCAAAAGAAAGGATTTTATGCATGAAAAATCTTACATTGGAAAATATCACAAAAGTCTGCAACGGTATTTATCATGGCCCGCAGGAAAAACTTCAGGAAGAAGTGACCGCTATCACAACAGACAGCCGTAAAGTGGAAAAAGGCGGTCTTTTTGTGCCGGTAGTGGGAGAGCGTGTGGATGCTCACCGCTTTATTCCCCAGGTGATAGAAGCAGGGGCACTTGCGACTTTATCCGAGAGAGTCCTTGAAGGTGCAGATCATCCGTACGTTCAGGTAGAGTCTTCCCTTCAGGCAGTAAAAGACATTGCGGAGTTTTATCTGGAGCAGCTTGATATTCCGGTTGTAGGGATTACAGGAAGTGTCGGAAAAACCAGCACAAAAGAGGTGATCGCCTCTGTTCTGAAGGAGAAATACCGTACACTGAAAACCCAGGGAAACTTCAATAATGAGCTGGGACTTCCGCTGACTGTATTCCGTCTCCGTGATGAGGATGAGATCGCGGTCCTGGAAATGGGAATCAGTGATTTTGGCGAGATGACCCGTCTGGCAAAGATCGCGAAACCGGATACCTGTGTGATCACAAACATCGGAACCTGCCATCTGGAGAACCTCGGAGACAGAGACGGTGTCCTGAAAGCAAAAACAGAGATCTTTAAATATGTAAAGAAAAACATCGTACTCAATGGTGATGATGACAAGCTTTCCACAGTAAAAGAATACAATGGCATCCAGCCGGTATTTTTCGGAAACGGAGAAAACGCTTCCGTTACCTGCGAAAACGTGGAGAGCCG
>CAVEKJ010000172.1:2975-4874 GCA_963616205.1 Prevotella sp. | reverse complement strand
GTTCACGGTTCAGCGAAAGACAGTATTCATGAAAAGTTTCCGGATGTTTTTTCTCCTGGAGATAAAGTGTTTTGTAAACAGTCTCATCTTCATTGTAGGAATAAATGTATTTCTGAAATTCTTCACTGGTAAGTTTCATAACAGTCCCCTTTTCGTGCGGATCTTTCATAAGAGATAAAGAAAGTATATCATATTCATCGAAAAAAAACGTCAGTGTTTTGCAAAAAAAATCACAATTGGAAGAAAAAGCGAAAAAGTGTACAGTAATGCCAGAAAGAAATTTGGAGGTAAAAAAGATGAACGAAGTTGAAAAGAAAGTAAAGATCGGCCTGTGGCGTCAGAGGATCGGTTACGGATCTTCCGATTTTGCCTGCAACTTGATCTGGCAGATGATCTCTCTGTATCTGCTGTATTTTTACACAAATGTCATGCATCTGAATGCAGGTGCAGTCAGTGTTATGTTCCTGGTAACAAAAGTAATTGACGGAATTTCCGACCTGATCGTAGGATTCCTCATTGACAAAACAAACACAAAATGGGGTAAATCAAGACCATGGATCCTCTTTGGTGCCATTCCGTTTGGTGTAGCAGCAGTTCTTGCATTCTCAGTACCAGATATCGGACAGACAGGTATGCTGGTTTATGCATATATTTCTTACATCCTGCTTTCCACTGCATACACCGTTGTAAATATCCCGATGGCATCCATCCTTCCGGCACTGAGCGAAGACCCGCATGAGAGAACCGTCCTTGCATCCTGCAGAACTTTCTTTTCATCCATCGGTTCCACAGTAGTCAGCGCTTTTGCCCTGACACTGGTAGACAAATTTGGAAATGGCAACGAAGCACTTGGATTCCGTATCGTTATGATGATCTTTGGTGTAGTCGGATGCCTTGTATTCTTCTTCTGCTTCTTTAACACAAAAGAGCGCGTAACCATCAAACAGGAAAAAGTCAGCCTCAAAGCTAATATTTCCTGTCTGCTCCACAACAAACCGTGGAAACTTTTTGCACTGAATATTGTCTGGTTCTTTGGTGGATACGTGATCCAGGCAAGTGCGGTTATTTATTACTTTACCTATGTTGTACAGAACACAACACTGGTACAGGTGGTTGCAACCATCACAACACTGGTGCCGATCGTAACAAATCTTTGTGCACCGTTCCTTGTAAAACTCACATCAAAACGAAACCTGATGGTCGGAGGAAGTTTTGTACATATGGGTGGTCTTCTGATCATTTTCTTTGGCGGTACAAACGTTCCGGTCCTTCTGGCTGGTGCAGTGATCGCGGCAGCAGGATACGGACTGAAGGGAAGTATGCATTTTGCAATGCAGCCGGACCCGGTTGATTACGGTGAGTGGAAATCTGGTGTAAATACAGCCGGAACTCTTTCCGCAGTAAACGGTTTCATCGGAAAAGTCGGAATGGCCATTGCCAGCAGTATTGGTGCGGCACTTCTCCAGGTTGGTGGATTTGACGCAAACCTGGCAGTACAGACAACAACTGCTCAGACTTACATCACTGCAATGTATATCTGGGTACCGATCGTAACAAATATCGCAACAATTATCACAATGATGTTCTATGATCTGGATAAGATCTATCCGCAGATCATCAAAGAACTGGATGAAAGGAGAGCAAACGCATAATGCCAGAGGTAAGCATTGACCTTGAGATGATCCGTGTGACCAATGAGGATTTTGTAAAAAAAGCAGAAGCATGCACACCCAAGTTACTGGAAACAGTAGTTCGCCCGGTTTCTATCGTAGATATCGTGAAAACAGAGGACGTTTATCCGGAAGTCCACAAAAAAGATGAGATCAGAAATCTTTCCAGCTATCACCTTGGAAAAGGAGATAAGATCTGTCTGGATTTCGGAGATCATCAGGTAGGATT
>CAVEKJ010000172.1:1482-2941 GCA_963616205.1 Prevotella sp. | reverse complement strand
AGGATATGTCACTCTGAAACTGAACTCTGTGGGAAGCCCACAGGACGCACCTGCATTTTTTAGACTGAAATTCGGTGAGATCGCCAAGGAGATGACAGAGAATTCCGCAGATTATGACGGATGGATCAGCCGTGGATGGATACAGGAAGAATTTATCCATGTTGATGTCCTTCCGGCAGAGCTGAAACTTCCGAGAAGATATGCATTCCGTTACATGGAGATTGAAGCAATCGATACTTCCCTGAAATGGCAGATGGTAGTGGAAGATGTTTCCTGCACCAGCGTTTCCGCAGTTCGCATGGAGGATGTGAAGCCGGTGGAAAGTGAAGATGAAATGATCCGAAAACTGGACCGCGTTAGTCTCCGCACCCTTCAGAACTGTATGCAGTCCGTATTTGAGGACGGCCCAAAAAGAGACCGCCGTCTGTGGCTTGGTGATCTGAGACTTCAGGCACTTGCAAATTATGAGACCTTCCACAACATGGATCTGGTAAAAAGATGCCTGTATCTGTTTGCCGGCCAGACAAAGGACAATGGACAGGTCAGTGCCTGCCTTTTCACAGAGCCGAAATTTATCGTGGATGATACCTTCCTTCTGGATTATTCCATGTTCTTCGGAGCAACACTCTGTGACTATTATGAAGCATCCGGAGATAAAGAGACCTTAAAGGAATTAAGTGCCTGTGCATACCGTCAGATGGAGATCGCAAAAGAGCAGTTTGACGAAAAGGGACTTATGAAAAACGGAGAAGGTTTCTGGGGATTTATCGACTGGACAGATGGCCTGAACAAGCAGAGCGCAATGCAGGGCGTTTATATCTACTGTGCAAAGAAAGTACAGAAGATCGCAGAGATCCTTGGAGATACGGAAAAAGCGGAAGAGATGAAAAAAGAAGCTGAGGCGAAAACAGCAGCTGCGAAAAAATATCTTTTTGATCCCAGAAGTGGCCTTTTCGTAAGTGGAGAGGAAAAACAGATCAATTATGCAAGCCAGGTATGGCTGATCCTTGCAGGTGCCGTAGACAGTGCTGAGGGAGCAGAAATTCTGGACCGTCTGATGGAACTGAAACCGGAGAAGGGAATGGTTTCCCCATACATGAATCATCATTTTGTGGAAGCACTTCTGATGTGTGGCAAAAAAGACCAGGCAATGGAATACATGAAATATTACTGGGGTGGAATGTTAAGCCACGGTGCAGATACATTCTGGGAACTTTACAATCCGGAAAATCCGGCAGAATCCCCTTATGGAAGCAGCATTGTCAACAGCTACTGCCATGCATGGAGCTGTACCCCGACGTATCTTCTCAGGAAATACTTTAACTGAATATCTGCTTGAATATAACTGGAAAAGGAGTGTATGATTATGGTAAAATTAACAGTAAACATCGTATCCATGCAGGATGCAGATAAATTTAACAAACTTTGCAGCAAATTTGAATGCGACATGGATCTGCAG
>CAVEKJ010000172.1:0-1454 GCA_963616205.1 Prevotella sp. | reverse complement strand
GCGGTAAAAATTATGTAGACGCAAAATCGATCATGGGAATTTTCAGCCTTGATCTTTCTAAGCCGCTGATCCTAAATGCAGATACAGAGGATGAGCAGAAACTGAGAGAAACATTTGCAGATTTTATCGGAAAGGAATAATCATGACACGAATTTTGAAAGAGAGAAAATTTTCCGGTACCACAGATCCGGAAGTTCAGCCATGGGAGCTGGAACATCGTAAAATTGCCCGTCGGGCGGCAGCAGAGGGAATCGTTTTACTGAAAAACGAAGATCATATCCTTCCGCTGGAAGCAGGAAGTAAAGTGGCACTTTATGGCGCTGGTGCCGGCAGAACTATCAAAGGAGGAACCGGCTCCGGAGATGTCAATGAGCGTGAAAGAGTATCTGTTTTTCAGGGAATGAAAAACGCCGGATTTCAGGTGACAACAGAAGCGTGGATCGAAAGTTACGACCAGATCTACGAAAACGCACGTCAGGAGTGGAAGAGAAGTATCCTTTCAAAAACAGGCGAAGGTGCAGATACCATGGATTTCTTTTCTGTATACAGCACCACTCCGTTTAAGATGCCGGCAGGAGATCCGATCCGTAAACCGGCTGAAGGGGTAGATGCAGAAACCGCAATCTATGTTTTGAGCCGGATCGCAGGAGAGGGCTCCGACCGCACTGCTGACAAAGGCGATTATTATCTCAGCGAAGAAGAGCATCAGATCCTTACAGACATCTGCACCTATTATACAAATGTGATCGTTGTGATCAATGCAGGTGCGCAGGTGGATCTTTCCTTCATGGATGAGTTTTCCAACATCAAAGCACTTCTGGTAATCGTGCAGCCTGGAATGGAAGGTGGAAATGCTTTTGCGGATATCCTGTCCGGCAAAGTAAATCCATCCGGTAAACTGGCAGATACCTGGGCATATAAATATGAGGATTACCCCAGCTCTGAGAAGTTTTCACACAATAATGGAAATGTGGAAACAGAGCTTTATGATGAGGGAATTTATGTAGGATACCGTTATTTCGACACCTTTGAAGTTCCGGTGCGTTACGGCTTTGGTTACGGACTTTCCTATACGGATTTTGAGATCACAAACTGTGATCTGGAAGCGGTATCTGCCGAAAAGATCCGTGTTACGGCAACTGTTACAAATACAGGTAAGGTTTCGGGCAAAGAAGTCGTACAGGTTTACGCATCCCTTCCGGGCGGTATTCTGGAAAAAGAAGCCCATCGTCTTGTGGCCTATGCAAAGACCAGAGAACTGAAACCAGGAGAAGCACAGGAAATTACCGTGGAAGTAAATGCAGATACCCTGACTTCCTATGACGAGAAGAAAGCTGCATGGATCCTGGAGAGCGGTTTCTACGGCATCTGGATTGGAAACAGCCTTGCAGTGGCAAAACTCTGCGGAGGTATAAAACTGGATCAGGAAGTGATCCGAAGACAGGTTAAAAATC
>CAVEKJ010000171.1:0-4887 GCA_963616205.1 Prevotella sp. | reverse complement strand
GTGTCTGAATGAAGCTGTTCAGGATCGGTGTTATGACATTCAGAATCGGCGCAAAAGCTGTCGCCAGGGAGTTCTTAAGCTGTGTCAGAGATGACATCAGTAGGGATAGACTTTTATTTGTCTCTCCGCTGTACTGAGCAAGGTTCTGAAATCCCTGCTTTGCACCGTCCACTGCTCCACGGATTACAAAGCTCGCAAACATAAACTTTGCAGTCATTCCGATTGTTTTCAGAATGCCTATCAAGCCACGACCGGATGTTCCCAGACCATTGAACGAAGATTTTGTCCGATTCAGAAGCGGGATGCCGGATGTAAACTTCTGGAGCAGTGCCGCAAAAGCACCGGAGCATTTCTGAATCACTCCAGCAAATGGAGATAGGAAATTTCCAGTACCTCCCAGAAGTTTTGTAAAGCCACCCCAGCCTTTTTGAGCTGCTCCTATGCCCAATTTACCAAGGCCCATCATCCCTTTAATGCTTCCACCGGCAACTGTCCTTCCAAAATTTAATGCCTGTCTTGGAATTGCTGTTTCTCTCGTCCTTTTAAAAGCATTATCATTTGAAACCAGTTCTGCTTTTTGTGATACAGCCTGCGCTTTTGCTCTTTTATAACGTTCCAACTGAGCTTCTGCATTCTTTATGTCGTACTCCAAAGACTTCCATGAACGGCTTTCCTGGTCTACCCCAAGATCTACCATTTTGTCTCTTTTTGAATAATACCTGTCAAGTGTTTTGGTGGTACTTTCAATATTATCTCTGTAAGTTTTAATTGCATGAACTGCTTCTGTATATTCCTTCGTCGGTGACTTAATTCCTGTCTTTAACTGCATAGCAGTAATTGAACGCTTCAGCTTCTGCATAGTAGAAAACTGCCTTTTTACGGATTCTGTAACCTTCTTAACATCTTCCATCTCTTTCTTGTAAGAAGCCGTGGATGCTTCGATCACCACCTGCATCTTATGAAGTGTGTCTCCCATGGTCTCACCTCCTCTCTCTTTTCAATAAATCAATGGCTATGTCTATAGTTCCATTCGGCGTTGTACGCTCTTCTTTTTTCCATGTACTCTTCCCACTGGCGGGCTTCCTCTGCTTCTTCGTATGCCTTCTGCTCTTTTTCAAACAGTTCCGGATAATAATCCCAGGGATGGGCCATCTTGCCGTCTTTGGCAAACAGCGCCGATATGTCCGTGGCTATGGCCTGGGCCTGGATGAAATTATCCATGATCCGCTGCTTTTCTTCTCTGAGCAGTCGCTTTCTGATGTTCGACAGAGTATCAAAGATTTCATTTACAGAAAGATTCCAGAACGTTTCCGCCGGGATTCCCATCTCAAGAGCTACCGGATACAGCTCAGAGAGCTGTTCCGACATCAGACGTTCTCGATCTCCTCCAGCAGGGATGCCGCCATTTTCTCCGGTAAAAAACCCGATACCACCATAAGTGGAATCAAGATTTTCTGGAAAAGTTCCAGTTGGCTGTTCCCTTCCTCGATCCAGGCATCATACAGTTTCTGTACATCCTGATAATCAATCCCATGCTCCCACGGGGACATAGCTTCCTGAATGATCGTCAGCATCACAGAAAGCGGCGGCATATCATCCAGCATGTTCATAAGGTTCTGTCTGTATTTATTCTCCAGGCGGCCGATTCCTGTTGCTTTCAGCTTCAGCTTGAAACTTCTGCCACCTACATTCCAGTAGACAAAGGGCTGTCTCTTTTTCTTCTGTTCCTCCAGATTGACTACCTTTTCCTCCGGAGCCTGTGTTTCGTTCTGGGCAGAAGCTCCGCCCAGATCCTGAATACCTTCAAAATTCATCATCTTTTATTCCTCCTTACGCCGGATCTGTCTGTTTGATCTCAGACTGTACAGCCATGGTTACCTCGAACTCGATCACTCCGTTTACTCCGCCACCGGTACGCTTTACAGAAAACTGTGCGGTAAACTCGGTAACTGTGCCATCTTTTGTTTTTTCCTGGAAATCCCAGATCTCTTTTTTATCTGCCGCATCCCTCATAACTCTGTAAGGACTTCCGGCTTTGCTGTTGTCGTATTTCCATTTGTACTTCATATCCGGAAGGTCTCCGATGCCTTCCTCGTACATCTTGTGCGGATCTGTAAGACAGGTGTTTTCCTCCTTGTCCAGTTCCACTCCGACTTCCGGGATCTCTTTCAGTCCCGGAAGATCTGTATAAGCTGCAGAAGTGCTTCCACCGTCTGTATGCTTTCTGTAACCTAATGTTGCTCCATTTGCTAACATCGCTCTTCCTCCTTATCTCCAGTACACGCTGTCGGAATCCATATCAATGATCCCTTCGTAACGCATCTGTTTATGTTTCATTCCTGACGGATCCGGCACATCTGCGCATGCGATCCGCTTCAGGCCTGTTACTTTCATTGCCTCGTCCACCTGCAAAGCTGCCTCCGAGGTACTGTGATTGTTCCAGATATCGATCCGGTATCTTACCAGGGCTTTGTCTTCCCTCATCCCCTCCGCGTCAGAACTTGCTTCGTATACATCGTTCTGCTCTTCGGTATACTGGATCGTGGAACCCTCCGCCCAGGAACGGGGATAAGCATCTGAAACATTTCCTGATACTGTACACAGCGCTGCGTACACCTGGTCTTTTACATTTTTCATATATCCTCCAAATCTGACGCAAGGCTTCCGCCCAGCATCTTCAAGATCTGTTCTTCATTGTCCTTCAATGCCGGATACAGGAACGGATAGGCCGGATTTCCGCTGCATTTATAGAATCTGCCATCTGGCGTGTCTATATATGGCCAGCGGTACTTTTCGGCTACCCGTCTGTCTATCTGGCTTTCATGGATCCACCATGGCTGCTGAGTGTAGGCAGGAGTTACTTCCGGAGAGATACCAGCGTGCTTCTCCTGACCTTTCGGTCCGGTTCCAAACTCTATGTACGGAGCATAGGCTTTATTTGTCCAGCAGATTCCCGTGACCGTATTCTCCTTCTCTGTAGTTTCAGCAAAGATGCTCCGCGCAAGTTCTCCGGTATCTTTATGACAGTTTTCAGCTGCTGCCGACCTTACAAAGTCAATCGCTTCTCCCACTGCCTGCCGGATGTCCAACTCGGACACTTTCTGTAAAGCCTTCTCCACTTCATCAAATCCATTTACACTCATATCTTTTCCACCTCCAAGGTCAAAAAACGATATGGTTTGATGGATATGATCCGATAGTCCGGAGACTGATCTGCTGCCACATACAGGCAGATCCCGTCCCGTTCTTCTATATCTGTTCCATCTTCCAGGATATAATGCAGCCGGCCTTTCTCATCAGCCTGGATCTTGTAGCTTCCCTGTATCCGCACATTCCGGATATAATTCAGACGCTGGCCATACTGCTCAGCTTGCACCTTTCCGGATGCCGGCCAGATTTCTCCGGTAACAGAAGAGGCAGCACCATATTCCTCGCTGGTACTGCCTTCCTTATCTTTCTTTACCGTCATTTTTTTGTGGCAAAATTCCTCAAGTCTGCTTCTTCTCAGTCTCATAAGTCTTTCCTCCTACTCTGGCCAGGCGATACCGGTTCAGTGTGTCATAGATCTGTTTCGGCGCATCATCAAAAGTATAGCTCTCTCCGCCCTCGCTTCTGGACTTTTCCCCCTCTGTTCCCATCCGGTTCAAAGCGATCACTGCAAGGTCCCGGACTGCTTTTTCCAGCCCGGTCCTTAACTGCGTCCGGTTTGTATAAGACAGGACGAAAGCTTCTGCCTCATCCAAAAGGACAGCCAGAAGCTCCTCGTTCTTTTCCCCGGTCAGAATTTTCAGCTTTTTGATATCTTCTTCTGATGCCATAGGATCACCCTTTCAGGATTGCCAGAAGGTCTGCTTTTGCCAGGGAAGATACGCCAGTCAGGCCTTTCTCTTTTGCAAGAGTTTTCAGTTCTTCAACTGTCATATCTTCGATGTTCTTATCGGCTTTTTCTTCCGGTACTGTGTCCGGTTTGGTTTCTTCCATCCGTGTGAAACCATCGCTGATCAGCTTTTCAGCAGCAGATCCTACAGCTTCTCTTTCCACATTTTTACGGATCAGTCTCATGCTTTTGCCTCCTGGATGCTCAGATAAATGGAATCCAGTTTGTTATCCAGGATCCACATATCATGGAAACGACGGTAATCCATCTGCCATGCGTTCAGTCTCTGGTTTGTCACCGGATCAAAGATACGCATGATATCCTGTTTTGTCACAGCGATTGGTGTGGTTACCGGGCAGATGAAAAAGTTCAGATTCTTTGCAGAAGCACCTTTTTCGTATCCGCCTTTTTCCTGTCCAGCTGTCTTTCCATCGTTGATCTTGATCGCTGTGTACATGCGGTTGGAAGATGTCGGGATCAGCGGAACATGGTCTACAGACGGCACCTGTGTATCGATACCACCCTTGGAAAAGGTTGTATCTACGATCTTACCAGCAAGTTCCAGCTCCAGTTCCATGATAAATTCCGGAGTTGCCTGGCAGACAAGAGCACCGTTGTAGCTGTCTCTTACTGCCTTGATCCCTTCCTTAAACTTACGCAGGGCAGATGTTCCGGTTGCTCCTGGCACGTAAGATTCTCCGATCATACCCGCCTTATCTGCCGCAAGTGTCTCTGTGGCCAGTTTACTGATACGGTACGCATCGATCTCCGGAACCACCTGTGTTCTCTGGAACTCTCCCATAACCGCACCAGCAGTCGGGATAAAGTTTGTCTCGTTGATGTCCATCGGATCAAGCTGGAACAGACGGCCACGGTCCTGTGTCATCTTTCTGGTTTCATACTCCAGGGTAACAGAACCGCGCTGGTATCCTGCCTCACGGTCATAGTCGCCCATTCCCTGAACGTTCATTTTCGGGATCTTTACCTCAGATCCGCCGTTATAGAGCACA
>CAVEKJ010000170.1:3692-4899 GCA_963616205.1 Prevotella sp. | reverse complement strand
GCACAGAGTATCCCGGAAATGTATGGCAGCCTTGTATTCAACGATAAAGTGATGCGCAGCAAACTGCCAAAGGACATGTACAAAGCATTAAAGAAAACAATTGAAAACGGAACTCATCTGGAACTGGATGTTGCAAATTCCGTAGCAGTTGCAATGAAAGAATGGGCTACTGAAAACGGTGCGACACATTACACACACTGGTTCCAGCCGATGACAAACGTAACCGCCGAAAAACATGACAGTTTCATCTCCCCCACAGGCGACGGACAGGTGATCATGGATTTCTCCGGAAAAGAACTGGTAAAAGGTGAGCCGGATGCATCCAGCTTCCCGTCAGGCGGACTTCGTGCTACTTTCGAAGCAAGAGGATATACAGCATGGGATCCTACTTCACCGGCATTCATCAAAGATAAAACCCTTTACATTCCAACCGCATTCTGTTCCTACAGCGGAGAAGCCCTGGATAAGAAAACTCCTCTTCTTCGTTCCATGGATGTTCTTAATAAAGAAGCTGTTCGTATCCTTCACATCCTCGGAAACAAAGAAGTCCGTCATATTGACACAACTGTAGGACCTGAGCAGGAATACTTCCTGGTTGATAAAGATCTCTATAAGAAGAGAAAAGACCTGATCTTCTGCGGACGTACTCTTCTGGGCGCATCCGCACCAAAGGGACAGGAAATGGAAGATCATTACTTCGGAGCTCTGAAACCTCGTGTTGCCGCTTACATGCACGACCTTGACGAAGAGCTCTGGAAGCTTGGTATCCCGGCAAAAACAAAACATAACGAAGTTGCTCCTGCACAGCACGAGCTGGCTCCTGTATTTGATACTACAAACGTTGCTGTTGACCACAACCAGCTGACCATGGAAATCATGAAAAAAGTCGCTGATAAGCACAACATGGTATGCCTCCTTCATGAGAAGCCATTTGAGGGAATCAACGGAAGCGGTAAACACAACAACTGGTCCATGAGCACAGACACAGGTGTAAACCTTCTGGATCCTGGAAAAACACCGGCAGAGAACACACAGTTCCTGGTATTCCTGGCAGCTGTTATCAAAGCCGTTGACGAATATGCGGATCTTCTCCGTGTATCGGTTGCAAGCGCAGGAAACGATCATCGTCTCGGAGCAAGCGAGGCACCTCCTGCAATTGTATCCATCTTCCTTGGAGATGAGCTGACAGATGTCTTAAGATCCATTG
>CAVEKJ010000170.1:1267-3682 GCA_963616205.1 Prevotella sp. | reverse complement strand
GATGGATATCGGTGCAAAAGTACTTCCGCACTTTACAAAAGATACAACAGACAGAAACCGTACTTCACCGTTTGCATTTACAGGAAACAAATTCGAATTCCGTATGCTTGGTTCCGCAGCATCTGTTGCAAACCCGAATATCGTACTGAACACTGCTGTTGCAGAAGTTCTTGCTGAATTCAGCGCAACTCTTAAAGATGTACCGGAAGACGAGATGGAAAGCGCAGTACACGCACTTCTTAAAAAAACCATCGAGGAGCACAAACGCATCATCTTCAATGGCAACGGTTATACAGACGAGTGGGTTGAGGAAGCTGAGAAACGTGGCCTCTACAACCTGAAAACAACACCAGATGCTCTTCCACATTTCATTGATGAGAAAAACGTAGAGCTGTTCACAAAACACGGTATCTTTACCAAAGAGGAACTTTTCTCCCGTTATGAGATCTGGCTTGAGAACTATTACAAGACTATCAACATCGAGTCCAACACTCTGGCCGAGATGATCCAGAAGCAGGTAATTCCTTCTGTATTTACATATGTTGAGAAACTTGCGGATACCGCAGCTGTAAAGAAATCTGTAGTCGCCGATGTTTCTGTTGCAAGCGAAGCTACTCTGATCTCCAAGCTCAGCACACTGGCAGATACCATGACAAAAGATCTGGAGACTCTGAAAGCAGATACCGCAAAAGCACTGGCTGCTTCCGACGATGTACTTGCCTGCGCGAAAGCTTATCAGGAAACCGTTCTTGAAGACATGGAGACTTTAAGAAAATCTGCAGATGAGGCAGAAGCTCTGATCCCGGATGAATTACTTCCATATCCGACATATGACGAGCTGTTATTCTCCATCTGATCTTAATATCAGATAAAACCACATACGGTAAATACAGGGGATATCCTTTATGAACTCTACTTCATAATTCATTATCGATTTCCTCATCCATTAATCACACGATACAGATATCCCCTGTTTTACATATATTAATTTTGTTTCGTAAAGGCGCGGAAGGGAATTTTTCCTCTCCGCGCTTTTTCGTTATGCTGATACTGGATAAAATCTGTCTGTTTTTTTTATTATCCGGTATTCAAAAATCCTTCCTGTATATAGCCCATATATAATAGGAAAGAAAAAATAGGGAAAGGGAGTGTTACTATGTATTCTTCAGTAAACACAATCTGGGTTCTCTTCGGCGCGGCACTGGTTTTCTTCATGCAGGCCGGCTTCGCAATGGTCGAAACAGGATTCACAAGAGCAAAAAACGCAGGTAACATCATTATGAAAAACCTGATGGACTTCTGTATCGGTACTCCGGTCTTCTGGCTGGTTGGTTTCGGTATCATGTTCGGTGCAGGAAACGGTTTCTTCGGTAAGATCGGCGGAATCGCAACAGAGGCAAATTACGGAAACGCAATGCTTCCGGATGGAGTTCCGTTCTGGGCATTTTTAATCTTCCAGACTGTATTCTGTGCAACATCTGCTACCATCGTATCCGGTGCCATGGCAGAGCGTACCAAATTCATCTCCTACTGTATCTACAGTCTTCTGATCAGTCTCGTTGTATACCCTGTATCCGGTCACTGGATCTGGGGCGGCGGATTTATCAGCCAGATGGGATTTCATGATTTCGCAGGTTCCTGTGCTGTTCATATGGTCGGTGGTGTTGCCGCATTTATCGGCGCCATCATCCTTGGACCTCGTATTGGAAAATATTCCAAATCCGGTAAATCCAGAGCCATTCCGGGACACAACCTTACTGTTGGTGCCCTTGGTGTATTTATCCTCTGGTTCTGCTGGTTCGGATTCAACGGTGCTTCCACAGTCAGCATGGAAGGCGATGCCATTGTAAGCGCCGGAAAAATCTTCGTCACAACAAACCTGGCTGCTGCCGTTGCAACCTGCACTGTTATGCTGATCACATGGATCCGCTACAAAAAACCAGATGTATCCATGTCCCTCAACGGTTCTCTTGCAGGACTAGTAGCCATCACAGCAGGCTGCGATACCGTATCTCCTACATCTGCAGCTATCATCGGAATCCTTTCCGGATTTATCGTAGTATTTGGTATTGAGTTTATCGACAAAGTTCTCAAAATTGATGACCCTGTTGGTGCTGTCGGTGTACATGGCCTCAACGGTGCTTTCGGAACACTGGCTGTAGGACTTTTCTCAGACGGTACCGGTACAGAGTGGAAAGGTCTTTTTACAGGTGGCGGTTTCCATGGCTTCGGTGTCCAGTTCATTGGTATGGCCATCACCATCGCATGGGTAGCTGTTACCATGACAATTATTTTCCAGGTGATCAAACACACCATCGGCCTTCGTGTTTCCGCTGAGGAAGAGATCGCAGGTCTGGATATGAAAGAGCACGGTCTTGCAAGTGCATACGACGGATTCTTCGTACAGGATACCAT
>CAVEKJ010000170.1:0-1257 GCA_963616205.1 Prevotella sp. | reverse complement strand
GACAAAAACTCCGGCTCCAATGGGGACTTCCGTAAAAGCTCCGGTTGTAAAGCATGCTCCTTCTGCTCCTGCTGAATCTGTTCCTGAGATTCCTGCAGACGGCGTACACAAACTGACAAAAGTTGTTATCATCACACGTCAGAACAAGCTGGATGAGTTTATGCAGGCCATGAACGAAATCGGCGTAACGGGTATCACTATTACAAATGTTATGGGATGTGGTGTTCAGAAAGGTTCTCCAACCTACTATCGTGGTGTTGAAGTAGACATGAACCTCCGTCCGAAGGTTAAGATTGAGATCGTTGTAAGCCTTGTACCGGTTCAGAAAGTTATCGATACTGCCAAAGCAGTTCTTCATACCGGCCAGATCGGTGATGGTAAAGTCTTTGTTTACGATATTGAGAATGTTGTCAAGATCCGTACCGGTGAGGAAGGCTTCCTGGCTCTGCAGGATACAGACGCTTAAATCCTCTCAGGAACAAAACATAAAATTCTTCTACGCAATATAAACCAAATGAAAGCCAGAAAAGGAACCGAAACGCTTGTGTTTTATACAACCGGCGTTTCGGTTCCTTTCTTATTTCGTATACTCTACTCTGATCTTCGTTTCGTTTTCAAACTGCCTTTTTGTCCTTACTCTCTCCTGAGCCTCGGCAGATTCCACCGGTAATGAGCTGCCAGATACCGGATCAGGATCACCACTACTGTTCCGATCACCATAGCAGGAACACTACCCCACAGCCTGTATACCCACACACAGACAACAGCTCCTACAATAGACGCACAGGCATAAATATGGCGCACAAAAATATAAGGTGGCACGCCGGCCATCATGTCACGGAGAAGTCCTCCGCCAACTCCTGTGACAGTTCCCAGGAATACGAGAAAAAATGTCCTTCCCATATATCCTTCCGTGATTCCTTTGTCCACACCCATAACCGTAAACACACCCAGACCTACCGTATCCATCACCAGCATTACCTTATCATAGACCAGTCGGTTCCCGCCTTCCAGCAGTTCCTGTTTCCAGTACATCACCGCAAATACAATACAGGAGGCCACCGTCGCCACAATGGTATACAGTGGGTTCTGAAACATTCCCGGCGGCACGATTCCCAAGATGATATCCCTGGTGGCTCCGCCTCCCACTGCTGTCACCACACCCAGAACACAGACCCCGAAAATATCCATTCCCCGCTGCGCTCCTACCATGGCTCCGGAAGCAGCAAACGCAATAGTTCCTGCCATCTCCAGAAT
>CAVEKJ010000169.1:0-4916 GCA_963616205.1 Prevotella sp. | reverse complement strand
TATCTATACAGCTGTCCATAACTTTAACTGGAGCGGAGTCGGTATTGCACTGGCGGATCTTGTAACGAATACGATCAAAACCATTGATACCGGGAAAATCGGTCAGATTATATCTGATAAAGCAAAAGGTACTTTTGATCTCTTAATTTCGGCAATAGAGCATGTAGACTGGTGGTCCATGGGTGACACCGTTTATAACAAAGTCAAAGATTTTCTGGTAAATATTGATTGGAGCGGAATTGCATCCAGAGTATTTGAAGCAATAGGGGCAGCATTTGGAGGCCTGGCAGCGTTTATCGGAGGCGTCTTTAAAAATGCAGTTACGGATGCAAAGAAATATATCATAAAGCATTTTACAGAGAGCGGAAAATTCACCTGGGAAGGCTTTAAAAACGGCGTGCTGCAGTCGTTCAAAGATGTGGGGGAATGGATCAAGACGCATATTTTTACACCTTTCATAAATGGCTTCAAAAAAGCATTTGGTATCCACTCACCATCAACAGTCATGCACACCCAGGGCGGCTATATCATCGCCGGTTTATTCAACGGAATGAAAGCAGGACTTCCTGGAGTATTGGCCTGGGTAAGCAAACTTCCGGGACGGACAAAAGACAAGCTTGGAAATGCCAAAAACTGGTTGCAGGGAAAAGGCAAAGATACAATTACCGGTCTGAAAAATGGCTGGGAGGCTGTAAAAGAATCTACATTCTTAAGCAGGGTAAGACAGATTGGTACCCGGACATACAATGCCATTGGAAATATCCAAGGCAAAGTAACGCCAAAAGGCCGGGATATCATAAAAGGAATGAAGTCTGGTTTCAATGATAACTGGAGTACATTGTCCGGAGCTCTGAGCAGTATTCCGAATCTGGTATCCAGAGCAATTCCAAGCCTGTTTGACGTTGGAAGAGATGTCATGTTGAACTTTGCAAACGGTTTTGCAAGTATACATATCCCAATGCCTCACATCGGATGGGACTGGTCAGGAGGAAGTCTTTCCCTTGGAAATCTCAGGTTTTCGTTACCGAGGTTTAATGTGAACTGGTATGCAAACGGTGGATTCCCTGACATGGGAGAAATGTTTGTGGCAAGAGAATCCGGGCCGGAGCTTGTCGGAAGGATGGGCAACCGTTCGGCAGTAGCGAACAACAATCAGATCATCGCCGGAATCCGTGCAGGTGTATTCGAGGCAGTTGTAAATGCTTTTGAGAGCATGCAGGGCAGAAGTGATCGTGGACAGGAACTTCATGTTTATCTGGAGGGCGATGCAAAGAAACTGTTTAAGGTGATCCGGCAGGAAGGAAACAACTATCAGAAACAGACCGGAAATCCGGTGTTTGGATAAGGAGGCGGTAAAGTGACAGATGACATTGTTATTGACGGAGTTACGATGCCGACTCCGGCCCTTTCAGGGTTGACACTCAAAAAAGAAAAAATCTGGTCAAATAATACGGGACGTGCAGCAAATGGTGAAATGATGGGAGATCTTATCACCATTAAATATACGCTGGAAATCACGTGGCCAATGTTAAGCAGAGCGGATACTGCAAAGATTGATGCAGCGATCAGCCCTGCTTTCTTTAATGTTACATTTACAGATCCCGGAAGCAATTCCAGGATAACAAAGAGATGCTACTCCAATACACCAACTTATCCGGTATATAGCTATGCGGACGGTGTGAAAACATACAAAGGAGTAGGTGCGACACTGATCGGAAAATAAGGAGAATCAGAACAATGAAAATGAAAAACAGAGAAATTGTAGACTTTTTAAATACCTGCGTATCCCTGAGAAAAAAGACTTTACCGGTCCGTCTGGCGTATGCGATCAAGAAGAACATGGCAGCAGTCCAGGAGGCTGCGTCAGCATACATGTCTGAGAGAGATGAACTTATTGCCAGATATGCGAAGAAAGATGAAAACGGTAAGTATCTGGAAAAAGACAACTGTTACATCATGGATGATAAAGCTGGCTTTGAAAAAGATATGGAGGAACTTCTGGAAATCGAGACAGAAGTGGAAATCCATACTGTATCCATCGAAGTAGTTGAAAAATGCGATGAAGACCCGAAGTACGATCCATTGACCATGGCAGAGCTGGATGTCATTGATTTTATGCTGATAGAGTAAGGAGGCGGTCCTGTGTATCAGTCAACAGCAGAATTCGGAACCCTGGTACAGCAGGATTCCAGGACATTTAAGTGTCTGCTCACTTACAACAAGGTATCCATCACAACGGTTAAGAGTATCAAACTTACCGGCGGCTCAGAGAGTGGGGATGATTTTTCCTTGGGATCAACAATGTCACAGTACATTGAGGTAACGATTCCGGATGGCAATCTGCTGATTGAAGGAAAAGAACTCCTCCTGCAGATTGGGATGGATGTTGATGGCCTGACAGAATACGTCCCTATGGGTTATTTTACAGCAGGAAAGCCGAAAAAAGCGGATGATCAGATTACATTTACGGCGTATGACCGTATGATGAACACAGAACGCACGTTTTCCATGAATGGGACAACTACAAATACAGTGTCGGTTTTGAAGAAAATTGCAGAGATCACAGACGTTCCTGTAGCAACATCTGGATTAACTGCGATATCCATGAAAGTACCAAAGGGATATAGCTGTAGGGAAGTTCTTTCTTATGTGGCACAGCTTCATGGAGCATTTGCAGTGTGTAACCGTACAGGCCAGATTGAACTGCATACCTACGTGGATTCGGATTATAAAGTAAAACCAAGTCGGTACTGGGGGAATTTTGAACATAATGATTATACTTTTGATGTTTCAAAATTTGTTTGCTACACCGGTCAGGACAATGATGGAAAAAGCATATCAATCTCTTCAGGTTCCGGAGCAAGGTCTGTGTCTTTTTCCAATCCATTCATGACACAGACGGTCCTCAATAGTGTTCTGACATTGTTTAAGGATTTTTCTTATATGCCAGGCACGCTGAAAATGCTGGGAGATCCCCGCCTGGATTCATGGGACATCCTGACAGTAGAAGATCTGGCCGGGAATGAGTATAAGGTTCCGGTCATGAAACTGGAATGGGAATTTGACGGCGGTCTTACGTACTCTGTTGAGGCGGTGGGGTTGTCGGAAGAAGAGACCAACGCAGACTACAAAGGCCCGCAGACAAAAGAGATGGAGCGGTATTATGCACAGCTGGTCATGATCGACCAGGCGATGATCAACAAACTGGATGTAGATACCGCAAACATTACATATGCAACGATCAAGAACCTGGATGTAGTGAAAGAAAATGTCCAGGAGATCAACGGTGAACTGGGAAATTTTAAGGATCTGACAGCTAATAATTTTACGGCTGCAAATGCAAAAATCGATGTTCTCAACGGAAATTACGCAAACATCAAAACACTTCTTTCCGGAGGGGCGGGCATTGGAGACTTGCAGAACATTCACCTGACATCAGAGAATGCAGTTATTGATTCGGCGCTGATCCGATCGGCGGTGATGCAGACAGTATCTGTTGCGGATCTGCTTGCCGGTACGATTTCAACGAACAAATTCCTGATAGCTTCCGATGACGGAGGCATCCGTATCCAGGGAGCAACACAGCAGTGGTCTGACGAGGATGGTACAGTTCGGATGCAGGCCGGCCGGGATGCGAATGGGGATTTCACTTTCTCCCTGTTTGACAAAACCGGAAAAGGCATCCTGATTGATGCAACAGGTGTTAAGCCTGACGCGATAGCCGACGGTCTGATTGTCGACAAGATGGTCTCCGACAACGCCGCTATAGTCGGTTCCAAGCTGGATATTCCATCCGTTGTATCGGCAATCAATGACAGTTCACAGAGTATCAAGAGCAGCCGTATCTGGTTCGATGAACAGAATCAGTCATTGAATCAGACATACAGTCAGCTGAATCAGAACGTGACAGAAATCCGATCAACAGCATCCTCAGCGGCTAGTAAGGCGGACGCAGCCAGTGAGACAGCCGGAGCTGCATCAAAGACAGCACAGCAGGCGTTATCCGTGCTTTCTGGAATCTCTACACTGGATGCGATTGGAGCCGCACTGAATAACGATGCACACGTGGTTCATACGAATACAGACGGCTCTGGCGGGGACTACAGTGACTGTTTTTCAAAGATGACGGTATATCTCGGAGATACGGATGTATCTGACGACAGCATATTTACAGTAACTGTATCTGCGGGGATCACTGGCCACTGGGATGATACAAGCAGAACATATTATGTTACTGCGATGAGCACAGACAACGGATATGTTGATATTGATGCGCTGTACGGCACAGGAGAAAGATATCTGACTACAAGAAAGGGTTTGCGGCTCACGACCAGAGCAGGAAACTATCTTCTTGTACAGTCCGGCGGGGCACACATCCGGAAACGCTTCAGCGTAAGCAAGGCGAAAGACGGAAAGATCGGGCTGTCTTATGACCTGCATAGCTCTACACTTGCAGTCCGGAAGCAGAAAGATGGAAAGACACTGATACCGGCGTCCATCACATTTTCAGCAACGCAGAATGATAACGGCCTGGTCAGAAACTATTCCGGAAGGTACAGCATCCAGGAAACAGAGGACGGGACAACCTACACACTCAAATATGTTTCAACGGCTGATGAAATCCAGAAGATCTATACGCCTTCAAATGCGAATATAAAAGCAGTCAGGTGCACTCTCTTATCTGCAGGAGGGGTGTCCGAGTTGGACACACAGACAGTGATCATCCTTGCGGATGCGGAAGGCCTGACAGACGATATCAAAGAAGCTCAGAAAGCTGCAGATCAGGCCAAAGAAGCTATCGCAACTACAAATCAGAATGTTGCAAATATAGAGACAAGTATAGAAGGCTTCCGGGCGAAATTATCTGAGACAACAACAGATCTCCACGGTCTGACAGATAACACGCTGTTGTACAA
>CAVEKJ010000168.1:0-4926 GCA_963616205.1 Prevotella sp. | reverse complement strand
ACAGAGATCTATGAAGCAATGAAAAAAGCAGATGTTATTGTTTTCGTTTCACCGGTTTATTTTTACTCATGGACATCTCTGATGAAGCGAATGATCGACCGTACATTTGCAGTAGAGCCGTTTCTGAAAGACAAAAAATTTTATCTGTTAAGTGCAGGTGCTGCTCCGGAAGAACAGTATATGCACATCATGATTGACAGCTTCCGCCAGTATATATCCTGTTTCAGAGCCGGAGGAAATGAAGAAGGCGGAATCCTTTTTGCATATGGAACCAACGCACCTTCTGATGTGAAGGAAATGCCGGTGATGGATGAAGCGTATCAGATGGGAAAAATGGTGTAAGGGAAAGGCAGTTATATATAGAGAGAAAGCTTCTATATAATATATCAAGTGATTATCAGAAAAGAGCTGTTTTATGCCAGATCAGAAAATCGATAATCTGTTAAACCTTGCCATAGATGCCACCGCAGAAGAACGGCAGAAATCCGGGAATCTGAATGTTGGATTTGATCCTCTTGGGCGAACCTGGGAGGTGATCGTGAAGTATACAGGTCTTGAATCGGAGCTTTCTGGAAATGGGATACAGGCGGTTCCTCTTCTGGGAAATTATGCAGTTGTTACTTTGCCGGAATCAGAGATCGACCGGTATTCTGACCGGGAAAATGTAATCTTTATGGAAAAACCGAAGCAGCTTTATTTCGAAGTATTTCAGGGGAAAACTGCCAGCTGTATCCATTCGCTGCAAACTGGAACAGAGGCCCTGACAGGGAGAGGAATCCTTATGGGAATTGTGGATTCCGGCCTTGATTATTTTCACCCGGATTTCCGGAATGAAGATGGCAGCAGCAGGATTCTTGCATTATGGGATCAGAGCATTCCGGGCCGGCCGCCCAGGGGATATGCAACAGGAACTGAATATACGAAAGAAGAAATTGACGAGGCGCTTGCACTTGGGGAAAACCAGGGCAGGCGTCTTGTTCCGTCTGTGGATAACAGTGGTCATGGAACGGCAGTTCTGGGGATTGCAGCAGGAAATGGCAGAGCTTCCGAAGGTCTGAACCGGGGCGTTGCCTATGAAAGTGATCTGCTGGTAGTAAAGATGGGGATTCCGAGGGAGAACTCTTTTCCGAGGACAACGGAGCTGATACAGGGGATTGATTATCTTGTGAGAAAGGCACTGGAGCTGAATCGGCCGCTGGTGATCAACTTAAGTTTTGGGAATAATTATGGTTCCCACAGAGGGGATTCTCTTTTGGAAAATTATATTGATACTGTTGCAGACATGGGGCGGACAGTGATCGTTACAGGAACCGGGAACAATGGCAGCCAGCCCTGGCATGCAGGCGGGATTTTACAGCAGGGAAAAACAGAGGAGATTCAGCTGGCAGTGGGAGCTTTTGAACCCACATTGAATGTGCAGTTGTGGAAAGATTATGAGGACGAACTGGAAATTTATCTGGAAAGTCCTTCGGGGGAGCGGGTCGGACCATTGTATGAACGGCTGGGCCCGCAGCGCCACCGCCTGGGAAATACAGAGCTTCTGATCTATTACGGAAAGCCAGGCCCATATCAGCTGTCCCAAGAAATCTACATAGATTTCATTCCTGTGGGCAATTATGTGGACAGTGGCGTATGGAAAATCTTATTAAGTGGAAAACGTGTCCGTTCCGGCCAGTATTTTCTCTGGCTTCCAGGAGGAAATGTGCTGAATCGTGGAACCGGTTTTTATTTTCCACGGGCTGTGGGAACCCTGACTATTCCCTCCACTGCACAAAAAGTCATTTCTGTAGGGGCCTACGATTCCAGGCTCAATGCCTACGCAGACTTTTCCGGAAGAGGAAGCCAGTACCTCCCCATCCAGAAACCAGACCTCGTCGCCCCCGGCGTATTCATCACCGCCCCGTCCCCCGGCGGCAGCTACACCACCGTCACCGGAACCTCCTTTGCCGCTCCCTTCGTCAGCGGCAGCGCGGCGCTGCTTATGGAATGGGGAATTGTGAAAGGAAACGATCCGTTTCTTTATGGGGAGAAGGTGAAGGCATATCTGCGGAGAGGCGCGCAGAGCGTTGGAGGGTATGGGGAGTATCCTAATGTGGAGGTGGGGTGGGGGGCTTTATGTACAGAAAAAAGCACTCCTAAAATATGAAAAATGTAAAATCTTTATAACGGTCATAGAGGGAAAATGATATAATTCATAGGGAGGTGGACGATAAAAAGATCCATGTCCATGTGGAAGTGGGAAGAAATACTGTGAAGGAAGAGAGGAGAGTATTCTGAAATGCTGGGCGGCATAGAAAATTTATCAAAAAAGGATTTGCAGGACATAATTTTAAAAATGCAGAAATTACTGTCAGATAAACAGAAAAAGGAATTACAGAAAATTGTCGAAATGTATAGAAACCAGACAGAGAACAAGAAGTCACAGGTGCTGCGGGTGAGAATGTCAGACGATCTTGTAAATGAAAAAATGACACAAATACAAAAGTGGAAGAATCAGATCGATGAAGGCGAACTTTATCTTAATACAGAAGAGTATGAAGATTATTCGAGCGGATACTGGGATTCAGACTGGATCACGGAGTATTATGACAATCAGGGAATTGGTGATAAGATTCAGTATATGATCCGGTTTGCAGAGGACTGTGTAGACGACAGACGATATCAGGAGGCAAATGAGATATATGAATGGCTGTGGGAAATGTCGGTTTCTGTTGACAGTGAATATGGAGATCCTGTGGATCTGGAAATGCTGGAAGAAAATAATCTGATACATACAGATAAAAAACATCTGGCACTGCTGACACTATATGCAGATTATCAGATTTTGCCAACAAATGAAAGAGCAAAAGATATATACCTTTATTTTTCATATGGTACATTTAAGGAATTGCATATAGAAGAAGTATTCCATGTCGGAAGAGAAGAACTGGAGGATACAGAACAGTTCTGGAGAGACTGGATTGATCTGCTCAAAGAGAAAAGTGGAGATACAGAAGCCAGACTTCTGAAAGAAGCTGTTTTGTATCATGAAGGAATAGAGGGACTTTATGAAATGGCAAAAGAAAACGCATCGGTACACCCGTCTTTGTATTTATCCATACTGGAACAGTATGAGAGAGGTCATTTATATGACGAAATGGAAAAGATTGGTGAGAATGCGTTAAGCAATATTGATGTTAATCTGACAATACGAAGTGAAATTGCTTTAAAAACTGCGTTTGCATCATCCTGTTTAGATCATGAGGAAAAAATGATGCAATTTTGCTGGGAGAGTTTTGTGTCGGATTTTACGATGAAGAATTATCTGCGTTTGTTTGGTTTTGAAAAAATGGCAGAAACATATGGCGTGCGCGGAAAAGAAGTACTGAAAAAAAGACTGAAAGGCAATCCGGAGTTTGGCTATGGAAATTCAGAATTGAAGAAAAATATAATGAGTGATTATGGATATTATCAATTAGTATTTTATACAGGAGACTTCAGTACTGTGAAAAATATTTCCAAAAATCCGGAGGAATCTCTGGGATGGAGCAGTTCGTTTATAGATTATGGGATCAGATTATTTTTACTTTACCTATACAATCGTCCATTTCCTACAAAATCTGCCCAAAATATAGCATCTTATATAGGATTTTCTGATGAAAAAGAGAGAAAGAATCTGCTGAAATTTGAAACAGAAATCCAAAGTGAGTGTCAGGAACATAAAGTAAGTGAATTCTGGAATTATTTTCAGAGATGGAAAAAGCATTTTCCAATGGGAAAAGCAGAACATGAAAAATATCTGACATGGGCAGAAAATATTGTGCATAAAAGAGCTGACGCAATTGTATCCGGACAACATAGAAGTCATTATGATGAGGCAGCAGGACTTCTGGCAATTGTAGGAGAAATAAAGGAAGATACAGGAATGCAGGGGGCCAAAAGATGCATTTATGAACAGTACAGGAAAAAATTTCCAAGACATTCTTCTTTTCAGAGTGCAATGAGAGATTATTTTAATGTACAAAAATGAGATAATTACTGTTCATGTCCGTATCTGAAATTCCAGAATCACCTTATCGTATTTGTAGGTATCAGGTGACATGCTGGAAATAATAACGTTTGTCCGGCCATATCCCAGCAGTTTTCTGGGAAATACGGTAAGGGGGTCAGAATGGATTTCCCGCAGCTCCTGGAAGCATAAATAATTTCCCGCGTTCAGCTTCTGTACAGTGGAAGAATCGTCAGGCAGAACCTCCAGAAACATGTTTGACTCCAGAAACTGGCCGTTGCAGTAGGTAGAAATGATGCCATGGGGAAAAGAAGCCTGCAGATTTTTCCTTTTTGCGAGGGAAAGCAGATGACTGAGATTTTTCTCGTAGTTCTCTGCGCTCATGATGGTTTCACATGGAATCGTAATATAATATCTTTCAAAAATATAACGGGAATAATAGCCCGTCCGTCCCTGAAATGTTTTCTGGGCATTGATGTGACGTAAGGTTCGATTAATAGAATCAATACTGGATTCTATTTTTCGGATCTTTTCTTTTGCGAGCTTTTTGCCGTCTTTTAATAAATGTTCAAATTCAAGTTCTCCCCCATCGTTTACATAATTCTTCAAATCCCTGAGAGGAATCCCAAGATCCACGCAGAGAATGATGGTATCCAGTATCATGATCTGTTCCAGGGAATAATAGCGGTATCCATTTTCTGGATTGATATATGTGGGAACCAGAATTCCAAGCTTTTCATAGTAGCGAAGGGACTGGACATTGACATTTCTCAGCTTTGCAAGCTCTCCGATCGATAAAAATTTATTCACAAGCATACTCCTTAACCATATATAAATAACAGAGTTTTTTTCTTTATTATAGAGAAAGAAAACAGTTTTATCAACAAAAAAATGTAAAAATATGAAAAATAATTCTTGACTCTATGATAATCATATAG
>CAVEKJ010000167.1:0-4927 GCA_963616205.1 Prevotella sp. | reverse complement strand
AATTTTGGTGTGCGCCACGCAAAAGGCGAGTATCTGCTTTTCCTGAACAATGATGTAAAAGTGATCGATCCGGACTGGCTTTCCGAGATGCTTGGAGTTTGCCAGAGGAAAGAAGTGGGAGCAGTGGGTGCGAAACTGATCTATCCGGACAATACCATCCAGCATGCCGGCTGTGTAGTTGGAATGGGCGGCATTGCAGGAAACATGTTTGTGAACATGCCGGCAGAGCGTACCGGATACCTTCATAAGGCGTCTCTTCTGCAGGATATGAGCTGTGTCACAGCTGCCTGCATGATGATGAAAAAAGAAGTTTTTCTGGAAGCAGGAGGCTTTACAGAGGAGCTTGCAGTTGCGTTTAATGATGTGGATCTCTGCCTGAAAGTACGGAGCCACGGTCATCTTATCGTTTATGATCCGTACGTGAAGCTTTATCACTATGAATCCAAGTCAAGAGGTACGGAGGACAGCGAAGAAAAGGTCCGCCGTTTCCAGACGGAGATCGAGTACATGCGCTGTCACTGGCTGGATATCCTCAAAAAAGGAGATCCGTACTATAACAAAAATCTTTCTTTAACCAAATGGAATTATTCCCTGAAGCCTCTTCCGGGAATGGGAAAGAAGAAGGGATGAACCAATGCAGGAAGTATCAGTAGTCATACCGAATTTTAACGGAATGGCATATCTGGATGGTGTTCTTTCCAGTCTTGAGAGACAGACCATCCATAATTTTGAGGTTATACTTGTGGACAACGGGTCCACAGACGGCAGCTGTGCATTTGTTTCTGCGGAATATCCATGGGTACACATGATCCAGCTTCCGGAGAATTACGGTTTCAGCAGAGCTGTTAATGAAGGAATCCATGCGGCACGTTCTCCGTATGTGCTGCTTCTGAACAATGACACGGAAGCAGAACCGGATTTCCTGGAGGAAATGGTAGCTGCCCTGCGCAGACATAAGAAGGCATTTTCCTGCCAGGCAAAGATGATCCAGCTCCATGACAGAGACAAGATGGATGATGCCGGAAATTATTACTGTGCCCTTGGATGGGCGTTTGCAAGAGGAAAAGGAAAAGATATTAACGGTTATGACCGTGAGCAGAAGATTTTTTCCACCTGTGCGGGAGCTGCCATCTACAGAAAGAAAGTGATCGACCGGATAGGAGATTTTGATGAGGAACATTTTGCTTATCTGGAGGATCTGGATATCGGCTATCGTGCCAGGATCTGCGGTTATCAGAACTGGTATGCCCCAAAAGCGAAAGTTTATCATGTAGGAAGCGGTACCAGCGGTTCCAGATATAACCAGTTCAAGATCCGCTATTCTTCCAGAAACAATATCTACCTTATTTATAAAAACATGCCCTTTCTCCAGATCGTTCTGAACCTTCCCTTTCTGCTGGTGGGATTCGGCGCAAAGATCCTGTTTTTTGCCTCCAAAGGTTTCGGCAGAGAGTATCTGGCAGGTATCAAAAACGGCTTTCAGATCAGCCGCAAAAATAAGAAATTCAAGTTTTCCATGAGGAATCTTCCACGTTATATACAGCTCCAGTTTGAACTCTGGATCAATATTTTTAGGCGTTTTGCCGGTTAGGACATCATATTTTCACAGAATTTTTATATTTCGGAGAGAAGATTTTATTGCTTTTGGGATTCATCTATTATAAGATAAAGGCAATGAACTTAAATGAGGTGGCGGAAATTGATTAAAGATAACCAGAAAAATTTCAGTCGTCTCCATATGCTGATCGATGTATTTGTGATCGCGGCTTCCTATGCACTGGCCTGGCTGATCCGTTTCCAGGGAATTTTTGAGCATTCGGCGGTCCAGTCCAAGACTGTTCAGGAATATATGTTTATGCTGATATTCATTATTCCGGGATATGTACTTCTTTATCAGGCCTTTGATCTTTATACACCGATGCGAATGCAGGGGCGTCGTCTCGTACTTGCCGGAATCGTGAAGGCAAATGCGTTAGGGCTCCTTATCATCATGTTTGCACTTTACAATTTTAAAGAGCTGGACTATTCCCGTCTTACTCTGGCTTCTTTCTGCGTGATCAATATCGTCCTGGAATGGGGTGTGCGTATGTTCATATTCTATATCCTGCGGGACATGCGCAAAAAAGGAATGAACCAGAAACAGGTGCTGCTGGTAGGATACAGCCGCGCTGCCGAGGAATATGTAGACAGGATCCTGCAGAATCCGCAATGGGGATACGTGATCAGAGGTATACTGGATGACAATGTGCCGGCGGGCACCACTTATAAAGGCGTTAAGGTGATTGGACGTATCGCCAATCTGATAATCATCCTTCCATACAGCCGTCTGGATGAGATAGCCATTACCCTGGGCTTAAGTGAGTATTATCGTCTGGAAGAGATTGTTGCACTCTGTGAGAAATCCGGTGTGCACACAAAATTTATTCCGGATTATAATAATATTATTCCGACCAAACCATATACAGAAGATATTCTCGGGCTTCCGGTGATCAATATCCGGTATGTGCCCCTGAGTAATACGTTCAATGCACTGATCAAGAGAGCTATGGATATTGCAGGCGCGACTGTTGCGATCATCGTGTCTTCACCGGTGATGCTGGTGCTGTGTATCCTGATCAAACTGACCTCACCGGGGCCGCTGATCTATAAGCAGGAACGTGTCGGGCTTCACAACCAGACTTTCCGGATGTATAAATTCCGTTCCATGGAGATCCAGAAAGAATCGGAAGAAAAAAAGGCATGGACCGTAAAGAACGATCCAAGAGTTACCGGGATCGGCAAATTTATGCGCCACACCAGTCTGGATGAACTTCCACAGCTTTTTAACATTCTGAAAGGTGAGATGAGTCTTGTTGGACCAAGACCGGAGAGACCGTTTTTTGTAGAAAAGTTTAGGGAGGAGATACCACGTTACATGGTCAAACATCAGGTGCGTCCGGGCCTTACCGGATGGGCACAGGTAAATGGCTATCGTGGTGATACTTCTATCAGAAAAAGGATAGAGTGTGATCTGTATTATATCGAAAACTGGTCCGTGGGATTTGATATAAAGATCATGTTTCTTACCATATTCAAAGGATTTATCAATAAGAACGCATACTAAAAAGGGGAAAAGGAAAAGATGTCAAAACCTCGGAAAAAAAGCAAGAAGATTTTATTTGTCCTGGAGATTGTCGTACTGCTCCTGTTTATCGGAGGTCTGTTCGTTTATGGCCAGATCTCAGCCAAACTGGATAAGATCGACATCCAGGAAACAGATCTTGCAGACCAGGATATTGTAACTAATGATCAGGCACCGCAGATGACGGGATATACCACATATGCACTGTTCGGACTGGATCACAGAAGCAAGAACGAGAAGCTGAACACAGAGAACAGTGATACCATCATCATTGCGAGCATCAATAATGATACGAAAGCAGTCAAGCTCGTATCTGTCTATCGAGATACCCTCCTTAATGTGAAGGATGATACCTATTCCAAAGCCAATGCGGCATACGCACTTGGCGGACCGACCAATGCAGTTTCCATGCTGAATACCAACCTGGATCTGAATATCACTGACTATGTTGCTATTGATTTTGATGCGCTGGTAACGGTTGTAGACTGTCTTGGAGGCCTGGATATCCCTCTTTCCTATGCGGAGATCGTTCATATGAACAATTACTGTGTGGAGACATCTGAGGAGACCGGAAAGAGCTACACACCGGTTGAACTGCCGGATCCGAAACCGGAAGATGAGGAAGCAATCGTAGACACCTATCATCTTAACGGTGTACAGGCTACTTCCTACTGTCGTATCCGTTATACCGCAAGTCTTGATATGGGACGTACCGAGAGACAGAGACGTGTGATCCAGATGATCGTCGATAAGGCCAAAAAAGCAGGACTTTCCACGATCTTTGATATCATGGATCAGGTATTCCCAATGATAAAAACTTCCGTTTCCAAGACGGAGATCCTGAAGATGATCCCGGCTATGATCGGGTACAGCATTGATGAGACCACGGGTTTCCCGACGGATTATAAATTTGCCCAGGTAAAAGGCAGCGTTATCGTGCCTACCACACTGGAATCCAATGTTCTGAAAGTGCATCAGTTCCTGTATGGAAACACCAACTATACGCCGACACAGGATGTGCTTAACAGAAGCGCCCAGATCGCCACCATTGCAGGCGGCGGTGAAGTACAGGATAGCGCACCGGCGGTAACGGATACACCGGATGATACGACGGATGATTCGTACACGTGGCAGGGAGATACATCCACGGATTACAGCAGTGCAGACACCAGTGATGATACGGATTACAGCAACGGAGGAGACACGGATTACAGTAATACGGATTATGATACAGATACCGATTACGATACAGATACGGACTACTCTGACGGCGGCGATTACAGCACAGACACGGATTATTCCGGAGATGCTTCCGATACGGATACCGGTGATTATGATACCGATTATACCGACGGAGGAGATTATTCAGAGGACGAATAAAATATCAAAAAGAATCAACCAGCAGAAGGGACCATCCAGTAACGGGTGGTCCTTTCTGGACAGGAGACAAATATGAGAACATTAAAAACAGACGTGATCATTCCGGCATACCGTCCGGGAGAAGAATTTGAAAAACTGCTGGAAAGACTCAGTGCACAGAAATATCCCATCAACAGGATCCTGGTCATGAATACGGAACAGAAATTCTGGAAAGAGGCCTGGGAACAGGAATATCCTCTTGTGAAAGTCCATCATCTCACAAAAGAAGAATTTGACCATGGCGGGACCAGAAGGCAGGCGGCAGAGCTTTCCGATGCGGAGATCCTTGTATTTATGACACAGGATGCAATGCCTGCAGACCGGGAACTGATCGGATCACTGGTACGGGCCCTTCAGGAAAATCCACAGGCGGGGGCAGCCTATGCG
>CAVEKJ010000166.1:0-4981 GCA_963616205.1 Prevotella sp. | reverse complement strand
GATCAACAGTGCCATGATCCTGATGGCTGCTTCCACGTTTTATAATGGCAGCGGCACACAGGTAGATGATCTGGCTGTGGCAGGGAGCATGCTGACTCCCCTCCTTGGGAAAAAAGCCTCCGTGATCTTTGCACTGGCACTTCTTCTGGCAGGTCTTTCTTCCAGTATTACGGCGGGGATGGCAGGAGGAACCATTTTTTCGGGGATCTTTAATAAACCCTACGATATCCACACAAAAGAAACAAGGCGCGGAGTCCTTGTGACCATGATCCCGGCAGCACTGGTGATCCTTCTGATCCAGTCCCCTTTTGACGGCCTGATCTATTCACAGATGCTTCTTGGAATGCAGCTGCCGATCACGATCTTTACTCAGATCTACCTGACGTCTTCCAGAAAAGTCATGGGAAAATATGCCAATAGTACCAGATTAAAGATAACCTTATGGGGAGTTGCAGGAATCGTAACACTTTTGAATCTGGGATTGCTGATTTGTGCAATATAAATAAAAACAATGTGAAAAAATGTTTGATATTATCATAAAATCAGTATACAATAGGGACATGAGTATACAAATGTTATCTTGGATTATCTGTCGATAAAGAGAATTCCCCCTGAATACAGTTTATAATGCCTGGAGGTGATAAATATGGGTAAAAATGCATCAGGAATGTATATCATAGATGCGGATTATAATATCATCAGCTATAACCAGGCCATGAAGAGGATCTATCCGGGACTGAAGAAAGGTGAGAAATGCTATAAATGTCTGATGGATCGGAATCAGCGCTGTGAAGCCTGTCCGGTCGTAAACGGGATCGAAGGACCGAAGAATTATCTGGAACCGGGAACCAATCTCCTGCGTTCTGTGGATGCGATGGAAGTTGAGCTGAAATCCGGCGAGATCGGTCATGCCATTGTATTTTCTGCGGCGGAAGCCACGGAAGATATCTACCGCGGAATGACTTCCAATGGAGAAACTCCGCTGCTCCTTGGCATCATCAATGTTCTGGGAAAGGATTTTACCAATATTTATTCGGTTGACAGGATGAGCCATAAGATACAGGTCTGTCATTTTGACAACCGTGTGCAGGGTGGAGTGGAAGAGAGTCTGATCCGTGATGATGCCTATGAGAAAGTCATGGATCTTTATATCGAAAAGAATGTTGCTGTGGAAGATAAGGCGCGGATGCGTCAGATGATGGATTTTGAGAAAATCTGCCAGCGTCTTTCCAGAGTGTCGCAGCTGATCGTTCATTACCGGGTGCGCCGCAACGGCAGGACGGAGTACTTTTATGTGAAGTGTGCACGGGTAGGCGCGGCGGAAGATTTTGAGACCGTGGTATTTGCTTTTGCCAATGAAGATATGGATGTCTGCCACAGTGAGATGGAAGCCATCCTGGAACCGGGTGGAGCAGCCTCTGCCAAAAAGCTTCTTATTATAGAGGACAATGAACTGAACCGGAATCTTCTCACAGAACTGCTGAGAGACAGTTATGAGGTTCTCACTGCAGTGAACGGAGAGGACGGACTGGAACTTCTGGCTGAGAATTACCGGGATATTTCGGCAATCCTTCTTGATGTGAGCATGCCTGTCTGTGACGGATTTCAGTTTCTGGAGCGTATCCGGGATGATGTGATGATGTCCTCTGTGCCGGTGATCGTGATAACCGGCAGCAACCGTCCGGAAGATGAGGTGCGGTGTCTGGAACTGGGGGCAGTGGATTTTGTCCGCAAACCCTATAATGTCCGTGTGGTAAAAGGCAAGATCAACAGCGTGATCAAATTACGGGAGTCTGCGGTGGTCCTTTCCGCTCTGGAATATGATGAGCTTACCGGTCTTTATATCCGGCAGGCCTTTTTCCACCATGCAAAGACGCTGATGCGTTTTAAGTCGGATGAGAATTTCCATGTAGTGGTCGCAGATGTGAAGAATTTCAAGTGGATCAACGGGACTTATGGAGAGAAGACCGGAGATCAGGTCCTGGCCTATCTTGGAGAAGTATATAAGAGCCAGATCCGTAACGGAATGGTTGCCAGATACGGCGGCGACCAGTTCGTAGCCATCTGGTACGGAAACAGAGAGATCCCGCGGGCGGAAGCAGAAGAAGGTGTCCGAAAGATCGATGAAGGAGCTCCGATCTCCAATCTGATCGTGAAGTACGGGATCTATGAAAATGTGGACAAGTCCCTGACCCTGACCCTGATCTGTGACCGTGCGTTCCTTGCCATGAAGAGCATTCAGGATGATTATGAGCATCAGATCGCGTTTTATGATGAAGACATGGGACGGAAGCATATCCACGACAGAGAAATGGAGAATGCTTTTGAAAATGCTGTCCGTAATGAGGAATTTGTGATCTATCTGCAGCCGAAATACAATGCCAGCACAGAAGAAATTGCAGGTGCGGAGGCCCTTGTCCGCTGGAAAAAACCGGACGGCACCATGATCCCGCCAGGGGAATTCATTCCGATCTTTGAAAAAGACGGTCTGATCGTGCGGCTGGATGAATATGTATTTTGCAAGGTATGTCAGATCCAGGGAGAACGTATCCGGTCAGGGAAAAATCTTCTCCCGGTTTCGGTGAACCTGTCAAGGGGCAGCATCCACTATGATAATATGATCCAGCGTTATGTGAAGATCGTGGAAGAAAATCAGATCCCGTTTTCAGCAGTGCCCATCGAACTGACAGAGACTGCGGCACTGTATAATGTCCAGATCAAGGAGCTGACAGAGAAGATGGTACGTGCGGGATTTGAGCTGCATATGGACGATTTCGGTTCCGGGTATTCGTCCATGACCAGTCTGAACCAGCTGCCATTTGATACACTGAAACTGGATAAGAGCCTGATTGATTACATAGAGAATTTCCGTGGACGTCAGGTCATCCGCCATACTATTTCCCTGGCACACAGTCTGGGAATGCAGGTCCTGGCAGAAGGCGTGGAGAAAGAAAACCAGGTGGAGATCCTTCGAAGCCTGAAGTGCGATGAGATCCAGGGATTTTATTATGCAAGACCGGTCCCGTGGGAAGAGTTTGAGAAAGACTTTATGGGAAAATGAGATATCATCATATATAGAAATATATTTTATAAAAACAGGCATTCAGGGGGCTTATGGGACGGGATAAGATGGAACAAAGCAGAAAAACAGAAAATGCAGGTACGGTTTCACAGGCACTTCTGGCAATTTATTCCGGTGTGTTTTGTATTGATCTGGCAGAAGATACATACAGCATTGTCCATGCACCTGTGGAGATCTCAGCCATGTTACGGAAAGTCAGTTTCGCACAGCAGGCCATAAATCTGGCGATCCAGAAAACTGTATCGGAAGGCGAAATCGTAGATACGCTGAGCTTTGTGAACCTTAAGACACTTCCGGAGCGGATGGAGAGTATGCGATGCCTGAGCACGGAATATCAGGGGATCCTGTCCGGATGGGTCAGAGGCAGTTTTATTGAGACTGAGCGGGACGCGGACGGCAGTCTTCGGAAGATTCTTTATACTTATCAGGTTATTGATGCGCAGAAAAGGGAAGAACTTTCCCGTATGCAGGCCATGAAGGCGAATTATCTGCTCACAGAACGTGAGAACCGGGTCAAGACCAATGTCCTCGAAAATGAAAAGAAATAGATCCTTCTGGTAGAAGATAACGAACTGAACCGGGATATCGCAAGGACATTGCTGTCAGATGCAGGCGCAGAGATCACGGAGGCCCTGAACGGGCAGCAGGCGGTGGAAATCTTCAGAAACAGCAGCCCCGGGGCATTTGATGTGATCCTGATGGATGTGATGATGCCGGTGATGAATGGATATGAGGCAACACGAAGGATCCGCAGCCTTGAGAGGGAAGATGCGGGAAAAATCCCTATCATAGCTATGACTGCCAATGCTTTTTCGGAGGATATCGACCGGGCAAAAAATGCCGGAATGAACGCGCACCTGTCGAAACCGCTGGATGTTCCGAAGATGCTGGCGCTGGTGGCAAAATATACAGGAGAAATATAGTGAGATCTCCGCTGTCAGAAATCAGATGACAGCGGAGATATTTTTATCAGTATTTCCAGATCCGTTTTTCGATGAAGTTCAGGATCGCATACAGCCCCATGGCTATGATACACAGGATCACAATGGACATCAGCACCCAGGTAAGCTTGAAAGTCTGGCTGCCGTAGATGATCAGATAGCCAAGTCCTTTTCTGGCCCCGATAAATTCGCCGATGATCACACCGACCAGACAAAGGCCGATATTGACTTTCATTACACTCAGGATCAGAGGGATGGAAGAAGGCAGTACGATCTTGGTCAGCTTTTCTTTTTTGTGGCCCCCAAGAGTCTCGATCAGTTTCAGCTTTTCCGGATCTGCCTGACAGAAACCGGAATACAGGTTGATGATGGAGCCAAAGATAGCCACGGACATACCGGCAACCACGATGGTCCGCTCATTGGCACCCAGCCATACGATCAGCAGGGGAGCCAGGGCGGATTTTGGCAGGCTGTTGAGTACCACCAGATAGGGCTCCAGGACGCGGGAAACTTCTGGAAAGCACCAGAGAAGTACCGCAGTTCCCACACCCAGGATCACAACAAAAAAGAAACTCACAAGGGTTTCAGCCAGTGTGACCGCGATATGGGAAAACAGGGATTGATCCTGGCACATGGACAGAAATGTTTTTCCAATGAGGGAGGGACTGCTGAAGATAAAAGAATCGATCCATCCCTGTCTGGCAGACAGCTCCCAGAGTCCTATAAACAGGACAAAGAGTAAAATACGTGCGGTAAAGACCAGCCGCTTTTCTTTTTTATGCTGCGCAAGATATTGCAGCTGGCGCATGGAGAGTTCAGGCATTCTGGTTCAGCTCCTTCCATATGAGGTTGAAATATTTTTTGAAATCGGGAGCGTTTCTGGAGGAAAGAGGTGTGCGGTGTTCCATAGTAAAATGGATATCAATGATCTTCTGGACAGCAGCAGGACGGGCAGACA
>CAVEKJ010000165.1:0-4985 GCA_963616205.1 Prevotella sp. | reverse complement strand
TTCGTATTCCTGTGCGCCTGCAATAACCGGTGTTCCTGTCATAACCATCGCAGCCGTCATAAAAAGTGCCAGATTTCTCTTAATATGCAAATATTTCATACGCCTCTTCCTCCTTTTGCATAAGCAGCTATTGTCTGATATACTTTCTTATCCAAATAGTATCATAGGCACTGGAAAATTTCTACTATTAAAGTCCTGTTTTAATAAATATCACGCCGTCTGTGTTTCAGAAGTGGCAACTGCTCCCGGACTTTTTTCACCTCGTCCAGATCCAGGTCCAAAACCTTCACATCCGGCCTCTCTTCCATCTCCAGGAGGACTTTTCCCCAGGGGTCTGCGACGATGGAGTGACCCCAGGAATGGTACCCGGCATTCAGGTCTCTGGCGGGTGCAGCTCCGATGGTGTACACCTGGTTGTCCACGGCTCTCTGCCGGAACATCAGCTCCCAGTGAAGGGGCCCTGTCGTCATGTTAAAAGCCGCCGGCACAATGATCACCTCTGCACCTTCATCCACCATCAGCCTGGCAAGTTCCGGGAAACGGAAATCATAGCAGATGCAAAGTCCTATCTTTCCGAATTCTGTGTCAAAAACTGTCACCTGATCTCCTGGTGTAAGAGTATCGGATTCTTTGAAATACTGGCCGCCTTTTACATCAATGTCAAAAAGATGCATCTTCCGGTGCTTCCCGATCTGACGCCCGTTTCTGTCAAAAACATAGGATGTATTATAAATATGGCCGGCTTCATCACGTTCCGGCATGCTTCCGGCTATGAGATAAATCCCGTGTTTTGCTGCCAGCCGGGAACATTTTCTCCAGGTGTCTCCGCCTTCCGGTTCCGCATATTCCGGGAAATATTTATTCTCGTAGGGACAGCAGAACATTTCGGGCAGGACTGTCAGGTCGATTCCCTGAAGTTCAGGACTGGCAAGAAGTTCTGCTGCCTGCGTAATGTTACGGGATTTATCCGTATATACATGCGTCTGGAGAATTGCGGTTTTTATAACGGCCATATTATCATATCCTTTCTAATTACTAATATTTTTATGATATCATGCACCAAAAAACATGTACAGAATTATTATATAGAAAAAAGCTGTCAGTTTTATCCTGACAGCTTCCTCAATATTTTTCCTAATCTTCCGGTCTTGGCCAGCTTCCATCCCTCACGATCTTTCTATAATTTTCTCTATCTGTATCTCCTTCTGTAGAAAAGCACAGGACAATACTATTCTCACCCAATCCCAGTTTTTCTTTCCAGGATGCAAAATTTTTATTACGAAGGATCTCTACTGCTGTTCCAAACCCAGCTGCTCCACTTTCACCAGAAATAACTGCTTTGTCTTCCCCGGCGGGATTTCCAAGAATACGCATCCCTTCCGCTGCAACCCAGTCTTCCACCTTCACAAAAGCATCTGCATGTTCCTTCAGAATTTTCCATCCTTCCGTACACGGTTCTCCACAGGCAAGTCCGGCCATGATCGTATTCATATTTCCTGTTACGATATGTATTTCCCCATCATCGGCTTTTGCCGTATCAAAAAGGCAGCTCGCTTTTTCAGATTCAACGACCACGACTACCGGAGCATTTTCACCATAAACATCCGAAAAAAAGCCCTGGATCGCTCCTGCCAGGCTTCCTACTCCGGCCTGGATAAAAATATGTGTGGGTTTTACTCCGTCCAGCTGTTCCAGTGCTTCCAGTGCCATTGTTGTATATCCACGCATAATATCTGCCGGAATTTCTGTATATCCTTCCCAGGAAGTATCCTGAATCAGTATCCATCCTTCCTGTTCTGCCATTTGTCTGGCCAGCCGTACAGTATCATCATAATTCAGTTCTGTAATACCTGCTCTGGCACCCTCAGCCTGAATATTCAAAAGTCTTTCCTTCGAACTTCCTTTTGGCATATATACGACCGCTTTCTGCCCCAGCTGTCTGGCTGCCCATGCAACACCACGCCCATGGTTTCCATCTGTCGCCGTTACAAAAGTATGCTGCCCGGCATTTTCAGAAAGTATCTTTCCCATGGCATAGCTTCCGCCAAGCCCTTTGAATGCATTCAGGCCAAATCTCTTACTCTCATCTTTTATGTAAAAATCTTTTATTCCAAACTCTTCTGCTGTCTGCTTCAGATTAACCAATGGCGTAGGTTTATATTGCTGCAAAGTCCGGTGATATTCTCGCACCTGTCCGGCCATTTCATACCCGAATCCGGAAACATCTGCCATACTGCCGGATTTCTTTTTCCGAAAAACAATATCCATATCCTGCTCCTCTTTTCTTCTTTTCTCACACACTGCCATAAACAAGTCTCGGAATCAGCAAACTGATATCCGGGATATACGTGATCAGTGCAAGTGCCACAAGGCTTATTGCAATAAATGGTATCACACCTTTCATAATGGTCTTCATACTGTTTCCGGTAATTGGCTGGGCCACAAAAAGATTTAGTCCAAAAGGCGGTGAAAACATTCCAATTGCCACATTTGCCACCATGATCACCCCGAAATGTACCAGATTAATTCCAAGAGTCTGTGCTACCGGATAAAGCAGTGGCGCAAGAATAATCGTTGCTGATGATCCATCTATAAACATACCTGCGATCAAAAAAAGAATATTGACAGCCAGTAAAAACATATTTGGTGAAAAATCAGCTGCCGCAATCAGTCTTGCCACCGCCTGGGGAACCTGTCCTACAGTGAGTATCCAGCTGAAAATAGATGCTGTGGAAAGCATGATCATAACCTGGGAACATGCTTTTACAGAATCAATACAGGTTTTCCAGAATAATTTCAGGTCCATCTCCCGGTAAATAAAAATACTTACGACCACCGCATAAAGAGCCGAAACCCCCGATGCTTCTGTAGGAGTACAGATTCCACTGTAAATTCCTCCCATAATAATCACCGGAACTCCCAGCGCCCAGGCCGCATCTTTTGTTGCCTGCCATTTTTCCGCAGCTGTAGATTTTTTTCCTCTTGGAATATTATGAACTCTTGCATAAATATAGCAATATACAACATAGATAATTCCATAAATAAGCCCGGCACCCAGGCCTCCCATAAACAGAGCTCCTACAGAAGCTCCTGTAACCGTTCCATATACAATCGCATTGATGGATGGTGGAATCAGAAGTGCAACGGATCCGGCCGCAGTGATCAGACCTGTCGAAAAACCTTTGGGATATTTTTCCTTCACCAGTTCCGGATACATCATACTCCCCATAGCAACTACTGTTGCCGGTGAAGATCCGGAAACTGCACCAAAAAACATACAGGCCACTTCAGCTGTAATAGCCAGACTTCCTCTTACACTTCCAACCATTGCACCTGCCCAGTTCATAATCCTTCTTGCAATTCCACCATTTTTCATCACATTGGCTGCAAAAATAAAAAATGGTACTGCAAGAAGTGAAAATTTATCCACTCCATTGATCAGCCTCTGTGCAGCTCCCATCAATGGAAGATTGGAAAAACCGGCCAGTGCGATCACTGCTGAAAGACCCAAAGCCACAAATACCGGTGCTCCCATCAGCAGTAAAACAAATAATGTGATAAATAATACAGCTACCACTGCACTTCCTCCTTACATTTTACTCATATCAAGTTTTCCTTCTTCATCTGTAAGATTTCCTGATTCTGTATTTTTTCCTCTCAGCACTTGAATTCCCGCAATGCAAAAACGAAGTGCTGTAAGACCAAAGCCCAACGGAATAGAAATATACAGTATCCACATCGGCATTTGCATTGCAGAACTTACTGTTCCATTTGATGCTGCCATTTCTGCAATCTGGCAGCCTGTATAAACACAGAAAATACAAAAAACAGCTGCAAAAAAATCTGCCAGCGCATTCACATATTTTTTCACAGACGCAGGAAGCATTTCCACAACAATATCTATTCCCACATGATTTCCTGCTTTTGCACATTGGCTGGATCCCACAAATGTAACCCAGATAACCGCATAGCGTATTGCCTCTTCTGCCCAGGTTGATGCACTGTGAAAAACTTTTCTCATAAATATATTCCATGCCAGCACTGCCAGCGCGCCCAGAAACAGGCTGCCAGTCAGTGCATTTTCAATTTTTGTAAGTATATGATCCGCTTTTTGAAGCATATGATTCCTTTCCCGGCTTTACTCAGAAGCCGCTTTTATTACTGCATCAAGAAGATCTCCACCGATGGTGTCACGATATTTTTCATATATTGGCTGTGATGCCTCACGAAATTCTTTCTTTTCCTCATCCGTCAATGTATAAATCTGAATGTCGCTCGCCGCAATATTATCATAATATTGCTGTGAAAGCTTTTCCATCTGTTCACGGTGATAGTCAACACAGGATTTTCCACAATCCAGAACGATCTGTCTGAGGTCATCCGGAAGCGAATCCAGAAAGCTGGTAGAAAATGTAAGCACATAAGAAAGATATGCATGATTAGTAATAGACATATATTTCTGTACTTCATAAAATTTCATATCCGAAATCGTAAGAAATGGATTTTCCTGTCCGTCAACCACATTCTGCTGCAACGAAGAATATAATTCACTGAAGTCCACCGGTACCGGATTGCTTCCCCATTCTTTATACATATCCATAATCAAGGGAGCTTCCATGGTTCGTATTTTCAGGCCCTTCATATCATCCGGTGTATGAATTTCCCGTACATTATTTGTTATGGCCTTAAATCCGTTTCCATAAAAAGCACAGCCGGTAATACCGATATCCGGAAGTTTTTCCATGACTTTTTCTCCCAGATCGCCGTTCATAATATCATAAAAAGTATCCTCATCCGGAAACAGGAATGGCATATCCAGAATTGTCATCGTCTCATCAAAACCACCATATTTCGCGGTTGGCAGAAGTGTGGCTTCAATTGTTCCCATCTGCATACCTTCTATCATTTCAGAAGCAGAGCCTAGCTGCTGTGCCGGATACACTTCCACCTTAATACGTCCATCACTTTTTTCTTCTATTTCCTTC
>CAVEKJ010000164.1:1990-4987 GCA_963616205.1 Prevotella sp. | reverse complement strand
ATATCTGGTTTTGTTCGCAGGAGTATTTGTTGATACATTGTTGGATGTGACAAGAGAGAATATCGTGGATTTTATTTTATCGTAGGAGATGTGAAAATGAGTGAGAATTTAGATTATATACAGTTACCGCCAATGAAAAAAGATACACCGACAGAGGTGGTGTCAATGATCTGGGAATATCTGAAATTGCCGAAAGAATCAAGGGAAAGAGTAAAGGCAGAACTGATTGATGTACATGAGAATTGTAGAAAAGCAGATTTTCAGATACCGGATCTTTATGAAATTGTTCCGAAAGAAGAAATTGCTGAATTTGAGGCAACCATGCAGAAGATTATTACAGAAATTATATCTGAGGCCAGTGGAATTGCATGTTGGGTGTATGTAGAAAAATATATCAATAAAAAGTCATTGGAAGAGATGCTGGAAGAATGGCATGGAGCAGATAAGTTTATAATTGTGATGGATGCTCTGTTCGAAAAACTCTTAGCGGGATAATGAAGAAAATCGAATAATTCAGCTGTCGCAAATTTTGCGATAACTACTTAAGATGATAAAACTTATAAGTTTATTATTGAAAATTTAACATAGATATGCTATTTTAAAAATGTAACATAAAAAAAGTTACATTTTTAAAATGGTGATTAAATGAAAGAGTATTTGGAAAAAACATTGCGTCAAAAAGTAGTTATAGATGAAACGGAATATTTAAATAATAAGTTACCACTGGCTTTTCGAGGAAGATATATCTTTTTTAAAGTCAAAACAAATGGCTCACTTTGGATAGCAATTCAGCCCAAGAGCAATGTCGGTTTGGTAATGCTTAGGAAGGATCAAGCCAGAATTGAAAAGGTATCAGGTCTCAACTGTGCTATTTTTTTAGAGAAAACAACATTTTATATTAAAGAAAAATTGATGGAAGAGGGCATTCCATTTGTAATTGAAGGGAAGCAGATATATTTGCCGTTCATTGGATATTTGCTATCAGATAGAAATGAAAGAGAGATTGCTCCAGTGCATTTGATTTCTTATCTGACACAACGAATGATTTTTGCTGCAATATATGGAAAATGGGAAAATGTAACGGTATCTGATGCAGCGGTAAGGTTAGGAGTTACAAAGACATCGGTCAGCAGATGTTTTGACGAAATTGAATATTTGAATGTAGATATTCTTGGTATGAAAGGAAAATCAAGAGTGCTTACTGTTCCCGCAGATATTAAGAAATTCTGGACAAATATGCAGTCGATTTGGAGAAATCCTGTTATTGCAAGATATGTACTAAAAGAGGATATCGGATTAGAAAAAAAAGCCGGGATTAGTGCATTGTGTGAATATTCGTTGCTTTCAGATAATGGATACCCGACTTATGCGATTACAAAAAAGGAAATAACTGAAGCAGGGATTAAAAAGATGAAACAGGCATATCCAGGAGAAGAAATAGGGTGTGTCGTTTTGGAGTTGGGGTATTTTATAGATTTTGAGAACAAGTCTTTAGAAGATCCACTTAGTGTCGCATTATCCCTTACAGAGGAAGAAAAAAAGGAGGAACGAGTTAATATTTCAACAGATGAGATGTTAGAGGAGTATGTATGGTAAAAGGGTTAGATACGTTTAGAAAATATTTTGAAGGCTATGAGAATCAGTATGTTCTTATCGGCGGTGCGGCTTGTGATATAGTTTTTGAAAGCAATGATACAATATTTAGAGCTACAAGAGATCTTGATATGGTTCTAATAGTGGAGGCATTGACTCCTGAGTTTGGCAAAAAATTTTGGGAATTTATTCGGGAAGGCCAATATAGAAATAAAGCGTCTACCGGAGGAAAGCCACAGTTTTTTAGATTCGATAAACCAGAGAATGAAGTTTTCCCTAAAATGATAGAATTGTTTTGTAGGAGTGATTTTGAACTACATGAAATGGTAGGAATCACTCCGATACATATAGATGATACAGTATCAAGCCTGTCAGCAATTTTGCTAGATGATGATTACTATAATATGTTATTGGCGGGAAAGTCTACTACAAATGGACTTTCTGTTCTTCGACCGGAATATTTGATTTTGTTTAAGGCAAAAGCATACCTTGATTTAAAACAGAGAAAAGAGAATGGGGAAAAGGTAGATTCTAACGATATAAAAAAACACAAAAAAGATGTGTTAAGAATTTCAGCAGAACTTATGCTCGAAAAAGCAACAAATCTTCCTGTCTCAGTTAAAAAGGATATAAATGCTTTTATTGAATTGTTAGAGAAAGAACCATTTGATGCTAATTCGTTGAAGAATTATGGACTCAAGAATCAGGAAGTTATTGAAACTCTAAAAAGAGTGTTCAATTAAGCAAAATTTTTATTTGAATATAGAATAAAAAAGCTATATGATAAAAGAAACGATTTGGTGTGGGAGGTCTATGAATGAAAGCACATAAATATTGGTCTATCGGTGCACTGATTACAATGATTGGAACTTTTTATACAGGTTATAAGGGATCAAAAGAAGGACACAAGTACTTTGCAGCAAGTTCTCTGATCTGTATGATTATGGCAATTTATACAGGGCATAAGATGATTTCTGGTAAAGGCAAGAAGAAAAAAGAAGTATCAGTAGAGGCTGATGAAGATTAAGAAACAGAATATTTTAATCAACAAAGCCGGTGCGGGATTTTGAAATCCAGTGCCGGCTTTGCTGATTCCACAGGGGCTTGGGGGTGTAGCCACCAAATATTAATTATTCATCTTCTTCGCTGAGTCTGTTAAGAATCCAATCTCGATTGATTACAATATCATCGTCCCGGATATCTTTAAAATTGAAATCAGAAGCTACCTTTTTATAAAGACCATCAATATCAACGGTGCTGTTAATTTCACCATCATGAAGAATCACAAGAATGTTTTTTTCGCTATCATCAGTAGCAAAAAATAATTCGTCAAATTCTTGATCGGGACAATTTTGATGGAGATAATCTGTAACAATTAGTTTGACTAACTCTATGATTCGGTCA
>CAVEKJ010000164.1:0-1980 GCA_963616205.1 Prevotella sp. | reverse complement strand
GGAGATGTAACAATTCGTTTTAAATATTTATCGGTGCTGAGATCAAATAGCGTTTCATTTCCGCAGAATAATTCTTGTGTTTTTTCAACTTCTGCTTCGGACACTAAATAAATCATGATTAAATCTTCCATCTGATGATAGAGAGTAGAATAAACCAGCTGGAAAGTCTCACCGCAGTTCGGGCATGTATAGCTAAAAATACTCTGATTAAGTACCTTTTCTTTCATTTCTGGATCTAAGACGGTATTTATGCTGTCCCAGATTTCAAAAATTCCTTTATGCTGGCAAGTAGGACAAACGATTTCTTCTGTATGATGTTTTGACATGATCAAATTCCCCTTCCTTATTTTGCCAGGAAATTGCTCTGTATTTCCATCGGCATATGATAAGCCTGGCCTCGTTTTGTAAGACTGTATAATTTAAAGCTCATCAGTTCTGGGCTGGAATTGAGAGAGCTGCAAAGTCCAAAATAATCCAGATCTTCATTCTGTACCATATCTGCAATATCATCGTCATTTATAAGCAGATCAGCGGCAAACAGATTTGCCTGATATTCTGTATTATCCATCATGTTATAAAGGGTATCATCTTTCATGGGTGCCATTTTCAGCTGGGACCGGTGAAGGATGATATGTCCTAATTCATGAGCAGCAACAATTTTCTTTTCTTCTTCTGAAAGAAAACTGCTGATCATAACATAGATGGTCTTACAACTCATAAAGCAGTAGCCTTTCAGTTTCTGATATCTTGAAGTTTCCCCGACAACAATATGCATCTGATTCATAATTTCAAATGGATCTCTGGTGCCGTACTTCTTGATTAGTTTATTCGTTTCTGTGTATATGTAAGTGTTTCTCAAGTAAAATCACCTCAAAAGTATAAATATCTCAAAGGGTGCAGAGAGTTCTCTACAGGAATAAGGTATCAAAACAGGTGTCCAATAATCACCCCTTCTTTATTCATCTTTCAGATATTTTTTCGGTGTATATTTCTTTGCACGTTTCTTGGAGTCCAGATAAAGACTCTGGATCTCATCCATAAAGGCAGTTTTATCTTCATCAGATAAAGATCCACCGGCAAACATAGCCGCAGCCTGTTCCAGAATCTGCTGAGCCTGTTTCGCTCCGCGGTTACCAAATTGTTCGGTGGCTTCAGTGATAAACGCTGCATTCTCGCTCATGAGATAAGCCACATCGCATTGTAAGGCATCCGCTAATTTCTGATACAGATTATTCTGCTTTGGAAAACGTCCCTGTCCTTCCCAGGAACGAAGAGTTCTGTCAGATACTCCTACTAATGCTGCTAATTCAGACTGGCTCATGCCTTTCGATTTTCGTAATGTTTTAATTTTTTCACCGAATGTCATAATCATACCTCTTTCTAAGCCTTGTTATATAAGTTGTCATGTCTGTTTCCAAGGAAAAACAGGAAACATGTTTCCAAAAAATGTAATTTTAATCTTGACAAGCGGAAATATCTTTCCTATAATGTGAATCACAGAAAGCGGAAACATCTTTCCTATAACATACATGAAACTTCCGCTTTTGTCAATGAAATGGTCAGGATTTTTCCGATTTGAAAAGAAAAACGGAAAGAAAATGACATTCCGATGATTACAAAACCGGAAACATATGAAGAAAGAGCGGAAACTTGAAAGGAAGGTGGATAGTTTGAAGCATTGGAATTACCGTGTTAAAGAATAACAGATACAAGCAGAATTCTCCATACCGGAAAGGGTGAGTGGTAGCCGGTGAAAGGTTGAAGAAGGAAGCGCAGATCAACAAAGCAGATCTGATTAGATTAGATATCATGCTGTCCGTGCAGCTTTGGCACTTACGGAATGGATGGCATGAAGCTCATATGGCGGATTTGATTTCCCTTTGATCCGTTGAGTAATAAATTGAGAAATATCTTATTGCTTGAAGGAGCTTCTTGTATAATTCAAATATAAGGAATTCCAAGAAAGAAGGTTGAGAAAAA
>CAVEKJ010000163.1:0-5044 GCA_963616205.1 Prevotella sp. | reverse complement strand
GCAGATGTCCGTGAGCCGGGAATCCTGAAATCTCTGGGCGTCCAGAATGTGGATGTGGCCATTATCGCAGTTGCCGAAAATCTGGAAGCCAGCATTTCCGCGACCATGCAGGCCAAAGATCTGGGAGTTCCCTTTGTAGTTGCAAAAAGCATGAATTCCCTTCATGGACGGATTCTTGATAAAATTGGTGCGGATAAGATCATCTATCCGGAACAGGCCATGGGACTGCGGGTTGCCAGGAATCTCCTGTCCGGCGGATATCTGGATGTTTTTGAACTTTCCGCGGAATTCAGTATGGCAGAGTTTTCCATTCCGCCATCCTGGATCGGGAAAAGCCTGATGGAGCTCAATGTCCGGGAGCATTTCCACATTAATATCATAGGCATTAAGCAGGGCGAGAATGTCTCAGTAGATCTGAATCCTTCCGAGCCGCTTCCGGACCGTTGTTCCATAATCGCCATCGGAAAAAACAGAGATCTGAATGCCAGTCGTGAAGGATTGAGTTCATAAGCAAACAGCAGGCATAAACAGGATAAGTGCAAGGAGTAAGATAAAAAGTATGATAACCAGTGTATCAAATGCAAAAATAAAAAATGTCATGCAGCTGAACCAGAAGGCAAAAGCAAGAAGAGAGCAGGGGCTTTTTGTGGCAGAAGGCAGAAAAATGTTCCTGGAGGCCCCGGAAAACTGGGTTTCCCAGGTGTTTGTCTCCGAGACTTTTTCCCAGGACGGGGATCTGATGGCACAGGTAGAAAAGTACCCTTATGAGATCGTGAAAGATTCCGTATTCCGTCAGATGTGCGACACCAAGACCCCACAGGGGATCCTTACAGTCCTGAAGCTGCCTTCCTGGAGTGAGGAAGATGTCCTGGCGGGAGAAAACCCTCTTGTCATGGTTCTGGAAGATCTTCAGGATCCGGGAAATGCGGGAACCATCCTCCGGACCGGTGAAGGTGCCGGAGTGAGCGGAGTATTTCTCACAAAAACCTGCGTGGATATCACAAATCCGAAGGTGATCCGTTCCACCATGGGCTCCATTTACAGAATGCCTTTTCTATATGTGGAAAGTGTGGTATCATTAGAAAAGAAGCTGAAAGAAAAAGGAATCCGCAGTTTTGCAGACCATCTGAAAGGTGAGAATTCCTACGATCAGGAATCTTATAAAGGCGGCACCGCATTTTTTATCGGAAACGAGGGAAAAGGTCTCACAGACCAGGCGGCGGAAGCAGCAGACTGTCTGATCCGCATTCCCATGTGCGGCAAGGTAGAGTCTTTGAATGCCGCCATGGCATCGGGAATCCTGATGTATGAAGCTGCAAGACAGAGAAGAGAATGATCTTTTTTTGAAGAGAGGAGGGGTTTTATGACACCTTTGGCCTGGCTTGGAATACTGGCAATTTTACTGGTAATTGAAGCGATCACGGTAGGACTTACCACTGTCTGGTTTGCAGGCGGTGCTTTTGTAGCGTGCATTGCCTCGTGGCTTGGCTTGGGCATCGTTGTACAGCTCCTTTTATTTTTCGGAGTTTCCGTGGTGCTTCTGATCTTTACCAGACCTCTGGCGGTCCGCTACATGAACAAGGGTGTGGAGAAGACCAATGCAGAGAGCCTTCTGGGGAAAAAAGCTGTAGTCATACAGCAGGTCAACAACCTGGCCCAGACCGGGCAGGTGCGGATCAATGATATCGAATGGACTGCACGCACAGCCGATGATTCTGTCGAAATCCCGGTCGGTGCAGTGGTTGAGATCAAAGAGATCCGTGGAGTGAAGCTGATCGTAAAAGAACTTAGCAAGGAGGGCTAAATTTATGGGTGGAGTTATTGTTTTGCTTGTAGTCATTGTTCTTGTACTGTGGATACTGGCATCCTGCATCCGCATCGTACCGCAGGCCTATGCAGTGGTATTGGAACGTCTTGGCGCATACAAAGCTACCTGGAGCACAGGAATCCATTTCAAAGTTCCGTTCATTGAGCGTGTGGCAAGAAGAGTAAACCTGAAAGAGCAGGTTGTGGATTTTCCACCGCAGCCGGTGATCACCAAAGATAACGTAACCATGCAGATCGACACCGTTGTGTTTTTCCAGATCACAGATCCGAAGCTTTATGCATACGGCGTTGAGAATCCGATCATGGCTATCGAGAACCTTTCCGCCACAACACTGCGTAACATCATCGGTGATATGGAGCTGGATGAGACACTGACCTCCCGTGAGGTGATCAACACCAAGATGCGTGCTTCCCTTGACGTTGCCACAGATCCGTGGGGAATCAAGGTGAACCGAGTAGAGCTTAAGAACATCATTCCTCCGGCAGCCATCCAGGATGCCATGGAGAAACAGATGAAAGCCGAGCGTGAGAGACGAGAAGCTATCCTGAAAGCAGAAGGTGAGAAACGTTCCACCATCCTTGTTGCAGAAGGTAAAAAACAGTCTGCGATCCTTGACGCGGAGGCTGAGAAACAGGCAGCCATCCTTCATGCCGAAGCTCAGAAAGAGCGTATGATCAAAGAGGCTGAAGGACAGGCACAGGCCGTCCTGAAAGTACAGCAGGCAACTGCAGAGGGACTTCGTATGATCAAAGAAGCAGGAGCCGACGAGTCCGTTCTTACACTGAAGAGCCTGGAAGCACTTACAAAAGTCGCCGACGGCAAAGCAACGAAGATCATCATTCCGTCCGATATACAGGGCATTGCAGGGCTGGCAACATCCCTGAAAGAAATCATGACAGATAAACCGGCAGAGCAGAAATAAATCTGCAGCCGTGAGGAGGATATATACTATGAATCTTAAAGGAAGAAATTTCCTGACACTGAAAGACTTTACACCGGAAGAGATCACTTACATGATCGATCTCGCAGCAGATCTCAAAGCAAAGAAAAAAGCAGGAGAGCTTCATGAGTATTACAGAGGCAAGAATATTGCCCTGATCTTTGAAAAAACAAGTACAAGAACACGCTGTTCTTTCGAAGTAGCGGCTCATGATCTTGGAATGGGTTCCACTTATCTTGATCCGACAGGTTCCCAGATCGGAAAGAAAGAGAGCATTGCAGATACAGCAAGAGTTCTTGGAAGAATGTACGAGGGAATTGAGTACCGTGGATTTGGTCAGGATATCGTAGAGGAACTTGCAAAACATGCAGGTGTTCCGGTATGGAACGGACTGACAAATGAGTATCATCCGACACAGATGCTTGCAGACATGCTGACTGTACGTGAGCACTTCGGCAAACTGAAAGGCCTGAAACTGGTATACATGGGCGATGCCCGTTACAACATGGGTAACTCCCTGATGGTTGTATGCTCCAAACTTGGACTTGATTTCGTAGCCTGCACCAACAAGAAATACTTCCCGAATGATGAGCTGGTAGCACAGTGCCGGCAGTGGGCAAAAGAGGCTGGTTCTACCATCACTCTTACAGAAGATGTGGAAGCTGGAACCAAAGATGCAGACATCATCTACACAGATGTATGGGTATCCATGGGCGAGCCGGATGAAGTATGGACAGAGCGTATCCATGACCTGACACCATACAAAGTTACCAAACACGTAATGGAGAACGCCGGTGAGAAAGCAATTTTCCTTCACTGCCTGCCGGCATTCCATGACCTTAAGACAAAGATCGGAAAAGAGATGGGCGAGCGTTTCAATCTTACAGATATGGAGGTTACAGATGAGGTATTCGAGTCTCCGCAGTCCAAGGTATTTGACGAAGCTGAGAACCGTATGCACACCATCAAGGCTGTGATCGTTGCAACATTAGGAGAGCCGGAGAAATAATGTCAGAGTTATTTAATGAAGAAATAATTTCACAGGCAACACATACAAAATGGGCGGGCAAAACCGTCCATTTTGCAAGAGAAATCGATTCCACCAATCTTTGGGGAAAACGTGCCTGGAAAGAAGAAGAGGCAAAACATGGTGAGCTTTTCGTGGCGGAATATCAGTCCGCAGGCCGGGGACGTTTCACAAGACGGTGGAGCGCACCGCCGGAAAGTGCCATCACCATGAGTCTTTTGATCTGCCCGGAATTTCCGCCTCAGAAAGCCCCGATGATGACACTGGTCATGGGACTTTCCGTTGCACAGGCAGTGGCAGATCTTGGCCTTGATGTGGGAATCAAATGGCCCAACGACGTGGTTGTTTCCCGCAAAAAGATCTGCGGCATTTTAACCGAGATGACCATGAAACAGGATAAGATCGGCTGCGCTGTCATTGGCGTGGGAATCAATGTAAATATGGACAGTTTCCCGGAAGAGATGGCAGACAAGGCAACTTCCCTGTACCTGGAAAGCGGACATCCTTTTGACCGGGCAGAAGTAGTTGGGCTTGTGATGAAACATTTTGAGGAAAACTACGAGAAGTTTGTACAGACAGAAGACTTAAGCGTTCTGAAGCCGGATTATGAGAAACTTCTGGCCAATCTGAACCAGCCGGTACGTGTGCTGGATCAGAATGAGCCGTACGAAGGAATCGCAAGAGGAATCAATGCCGGTGGGGAACTTCTGGTGGAGCGTGCAGACGGGACTGTTGAGGAAGTAAATTCAGGGGAGGTTTCTGTGCGTGGATTATATAGTTATGTATAAATCCGGAATAATGCAGATCAGATAAATTTCTGGCAGCAGTGTTCCGGTAATGTTTTAGGAAGTATTTATGTAATTGATAAAGGAGTGTCTATGTACCAGGATAACATTGTGCTCTGCGGAGCGAGCTCATATGAGCAGAAGTATTATTTTAACCAGGATTTTGCATCCCTTCCGGAAGCAGTAAAGCAGGAGCTGCAGATCATGTGCGTGCTTTTCACAGAGGATGTAGGCGGAATCCTGACACTGGAATTTGACGAGGAGGGCAGCCTGCAGTTCAAGACAGAAGCACTGGAGGCAGACGCCCGTTTTGATGACATCGGAAGTGCACTGAAGATCAAAGAACTTCAGCGGGACAAAAGAGAACTTCTGGAATCTCTGGAAATGTACTATAAAGTATTTTTCCTGGGAGATATCCCGGATGAGGAACTTAAGAAAAAAGCAGACGCAGTTGAGGACTGATC
>CAVEKJ010000162.1:0-5049 GCA_963616205.1 Prevotella sp. | reverse complement strand
CTGACGAACGGCTTACCCGTTATCTGAAAGGCGAAACCCTTATGATCGAACCGGAAGAAGCCACCCACAAAAAAGGCTGGCACCTTCTCTGCGTGGACGGCTATCCACTGGGATTTGGCAAACTTGTAAACGGAATCCTGAAAAACAAATATCCTGCGGGCTGGAGAATGTAAACGCTCCGCCGCAGGATATCTGTCCACATCAATATAAATTTTCATTTCCCAGTCAGAGTCTGAACTCTTCTCAACAATAAAGCAGACAATCTCATTCCTTTCTGCTACATTCTCATAAACGCAATCACTTTGCAATTTACGTTCAGTCTCTGACGTCATATTCCTCACAGCAAAATCTCTTTCCCAAGTGTAAACGAATAAATATACCGTTCCTTCACCTTCCGCCCTGTCATCCGCTCCAGCGCCTGGGCATAATCTTCCAGCTGTACATGATAACGGTCGATCAGTTTCTGTTCTTCTCCACGTCTCACGAAGTCCGTTTTATAGTCCACCAGAACGATCTCTTCATCCTCAATAAAATATCCGTCAATGATTCCCTGTACCAGGACATCTTCCTCACACTGCCACTTTGAATCAAGCTCCGAAGCTTTTCTTGCGATCACAAATGGCTGCTCACGAAACAGAAGTTTCTTCTCTGAAGCCGCTTTCATCCTCTGTCCGAGAGATGTTTCCACAAAATTCCAGATATCTCTTACCCGGACAGACTCGGCCTCCTTTCTTTCCATCTTCTTATTATCCACCCATTCTCTCAGCTGTCTGCGGATCTCGTCTTTGCTTTCTGTTCTCCGATGATCCAGACATTCCATCACCCGATGATACGCCGTTCCACGAAGCGCTCCTGTGTATCCTTCTTCTTTTTTCTCCTCAATAAACCTCGGAACAAGCGGCTGGATTTCTTCTTCCGATTCATAATCCACCGTCTCTTCCAGATCCTGCTCACTGTGATAAGCTCTTTTTTTCAGCTCCGAAACGCTGACCTTCACGGGAAGTTCCTCCAGATACTGATAAGGATATGTGAAAGAAAAACGTCTCTCGATCTCATCCCGTATCTCTTGGTCAAAGATTCGATCCGGATTCCAGTTCTCCAGCGTTTCTTTCTTCATTTCCCGCTCTGCCTGTTCCACAACCTCATTTTCTGTCAGTTCCCGTGCAGTGATCTTGGTAACTTTGAATTCTGCCGGATCTTTATACAGCGGATTTGCAGTATTCATAAAAATCCCGTACTCATGAAACAACGGTGCCATACAGCGGTGCCTTGCAAGCGCAGAAAGGACATAATCCCAGTACGTCTTTCCCCTCATTCTTCTGCCCAGAGACAACAGTGTTTCATCACTGTCCCTTAATGCGGACAGTGAATTCAGTTTCAGATGCAGCGCTCCGATGGTTCCGCACAGGATCAGTTTTTCTTTCGCACGGGTAAGAGCCACGTAAAGCACGCGCAATTCTTCTCCCAGACTTTCCATCAAAAGCTCTCTTCGTATGATCTGCTTACAAAGAGACGGTGCGATGATCCTTTTTTCCGGAAGGATCGCATCCGCACCGATCCCTAGGTCCGGATGGATCAGGATACTGGCATTCATATCCCGGAAATTGAACCGTTTTCCCATCCCTGCCGCAAACACGACCGGAAATTCCAGTCCCTTACTTTTATGGATCGTCATGATCTGCACCGCACTTTCTCCGGTTCCCGAAAGGTTCACCTCTCCATAATCCACCTGATACTGCTGCAGCTTCTGGATATATCTCACAAAATTAAAAAGCCCACGATAACTTGTCTTTTCGTATTCCATTGCTTTTTCCACAAGCATATTTAAGTTTGCACTTCTCTGTTCACCATTTGGCATTGCTTTTGCGTGATCTCCATATCCGGTAAGATCCAGCACTTCCAGGATCAGCTGGTGGACCGATGTGTAGGCAGCCTTATCCCGAAGCCTGTTCACAGTGTCCAAAAAACGGGACAGTTTTTCTCCCAGGATTTTTTTCTTTTCCTCAAGGATCCTGTGCTCTTTATGATCTTCCACAAATCCGCATACACATTCATAGATCATTCCCTCCGGATAGGCGATCCGAAGCTCTGCCAGTTCTTCGGTCGTACATCCCACGATGGGAGACCGCAGCACACCGGTCATCGGAATATCCTGCAGCGGATTATCCAGTATCCGGAGATAGTTCAGAAGTGTGACAACCTCAGTTGTGGAAAAATATCCGGTCCTGGAAGCCGTATACGATGGTATCCCTCTTGCAGCCAGTACATCCCCGAAAGTTTCCGCCCAGCCGGAAGCAGATCTCAAAAGGATCACGATGTCGCCGTACTGAAGCGGACGATACTCACCGGTTTCCTTATCCAGTACCTTCTCATGCCCTACCATGGACCGGATCTTTCCTGCAATAGCAAGCGCTTCCAGCTCCTTCTCATTCTCCGTTACTTCGTCATCCTCCTCTTCCAGCAGCGGACTGTCTTTATCCACAAGCAGGATCTCGGTCTTTACAAATTCCTGATCCTGTCCCTCCGGAAAAGAAGCTCCGGGATACAGAGCTGCCGCCTCATCGTAAGCGATCCCACCCAGATCTTCGCCCATGATCTGACGGAAGATAAAGTTGACACTTTCCAAAACTTCCGGTCTGCTTCGGAAGTTTTTATGCAGATCGATCCTCTGCTCCTGGCAGTCTTCCAGCGAATAGCTCTTATATTTCTCCATAAACAGTTCCGGCCGCGCCAGTCGAAAACGGTAGATGCTCTGCTTTACATCTCCTACCATAAAAATATTTTTTCGGTCATTGACCCAGCCGGAAACCGTCTGCATCAGGATCTCCTGGACCAGGTTGCTGTCCTGGTATTCGTCCAGCAGAACCTCATCGTATTTCTCAGAAAGCTCTCTTGCAGCCTGGCTGGGTGTATAAGTTTCTCCGTCTTTCTTCAGAAGGATATCCAGGGCAAAATGCTCCATGTCTGAAAAATCCAGCACATTTTTTTCCCGTTTTTTTGCACTGAAACGTTCTGCAAAATCTTTTGTCAGCTTTACCAGCATCTCCAGCGGCGGCGCAGACGCCTCTGTCAGTTCCGTCAGCTCTGCCAGATTTCCGTAAAAATACCGGTTTCCCAGATCTTTCAGATTATCTTTTGCATCCTCACGGAGATCTTTCACCAGATTCTTCAGCTGCTCCGATACACCTTCCATTTTTTTTGTGGAAAGTCTTGCAAATTTTAAATTCTGAAGATTCTGTGCCATTTCATCATAGTCCCGTTTAACGGACAGTTTCTGTAATTGACGGATCAGTACCATATCCTTCTCAAGAGCATCCAGATAAAGTTCTGGTCCATCCTGAAGCCTGCAGGTCCTCATGGCATTTTCCGTAAGTTCCTCTGCCTCTTTCAGGGCACAATCTGCTGTTTCCCACAGGTAGCCAAACCACGGAGTCCCCTCAAGTCCGGTCTCCGGATCCAGATGATAATTCTCCACACAGCTGTCCAGCCATTTCTCCGGCCAGGGGTTACTCATGGCAGCATTATAAAGATCCATCACATGTTCCTTCAGACCTTCATCCGTTTTTCCGGGAGCATAACATTCCAGAAATGCGGTAAAATCCGCATCGTTTTCCCCATAATAGTCCTCAAAAAGTTCTTTGAGCACATCTTCCTGCAAAAGCTTCAGTTCTCCTTCATCTGCTGTCCGATACCCGGGATCCAGCCCGATCAGATGAAAATAATTTCGGATCACATAGGAACAGAATCCGTCAATGGTAGTGATCTGTGCCGTATGGATCAGTGTCATCTGTCTCTGCAGATGTTCATTATCCGGATCCCCCGCCAGTGCCTGATCCAGTGCGCGCTCAATACGTTCCCTCATCTCGCCTGCTGCCGCCCTTGTAAATGTCATGATCAGAAGGCGGTCAATATCCACCGGTTTCACCGGATCCATGATCTTGCTTAGGATCCTCTGCACCAGTACTGCGGTTTTACCGGAACCGGCAGCTGCACTGACCAGGATATTCCTGTCACGGAGTTTGATAACTTTTTCCTGTTCCTCAGTCCATTTCAATGCCATTTTCATCCTCTCCCTTCATGATTTTTTTCCACAGAACATCTTCTCCCATTGATGACAGTCTGTGAAATTCATATCCCGGTATCTTTCTGTCAAACCCACATACCGTAAGATACGGGCAGTATGTGCAGGCATTCTTTTTTCCAAGCTCATATGGTGCCACTGCCGCATTTCCGTCCAGGATTGATTCCCGGATATCACAGATCTTCCGCCGTACATATGCTCCCAGTGCCTCAAACTGCTTTCTGGATGCGATAGAAGATCTTTTGCTGAAGCTTCCGTCCCTGTTCATGGACACTGGTATGGATACCATGGTACTGTCGATCTTGGTACTCACATTTTCGTCTGCCTGTACAATCCCGTTCATTTTCATTTTTTTCAGCATCTGCTCATTGATACGCTCCACATCCGCATGGATTTTCTCCTGTATCATAGGATCCTTCACATTATAATAAAACACTCCTGCAGGAACGATCTCACGGTCCGGATATTTGCGCTGCTCCACCTGAAGTGCTCCATCCAGATAGACCATCAGCTGCAGTTGCAGGCCATGATACAATGCCAGCAGATCAAAGGATGTATTTCCGGTCTTATAATCAATAACTTTTACGTAGACCCGGTTGTTCTCCGGTTCTTCCATGATATCCACGCGGTCGATCCGTCCTCCCTGAAATCTCACCTCAAAGCCTTCCGGATGGAACGCTCCATGTTTCAGCTGTTCCTGCAGTGCCCACACCGTACGTCTTAAGATACGTCTGGTCCGCTCGATCATATATTCGTTCCTTGCGCTGCTCTTTAAAACAGTATTTCCATAATCTGCGGAAACCTGATCCAGACAGAGATCAATGATACGGTTTCTCTCTTCTTCGGTAAGCTCAGCCCAGTCCAGTCCCTCTTTTCGGACTTCCACTGCAAATTTCTCCAGTGCCATATGCATCACATTTCCCATATCCATAGCCCGGAATTCATACTCCGCCCGTTCTGTTACCTTC
>CAVEKJ010000161.1:0-5075 GCA_963616205.1 Prevotella sp. | reverse complement strand
TCTATAGATTATTTTTATTATATTACTGGTATTATGAATTAGTTTTATAGATATTTTTGTTATATAATTAACGCAAACAAACGATTCTATTTAAAATAACCAGGGAGGTTTTTTCAAAATGAAGAATGATTATCCGCATATTTTTTCCCCATTAACCGTTAAAAATATGACTATCAAGAACCGTATTGTTATGATGCCGATGGGCACCAACTACGGTGAGCAGAACGGCGAAATGAGTTTTCTTCATATCAACTATTATGAGCAGCGTGCAAAGGGTGGCACAGGTCTCATTATCGTAGAGAACGCAAGCATCGATTCCCCTCAGGGTTCCAACGGAACTACACAGCTGCGTATCGACCATGACAACTATCTTCCGCGTCTTTTCAAATTCTGTGAAAATATTCACAGATATGGAACAAAGATCGCCATCCAGATCAACCATGCCGGAGCTTCCGCAATTTCTTCCAGAATCAACATGCAGCCGGTTTCCGCATCTGATGTTCCTTCCAAAGAAGGCGGCGAGATCCCGAGACCTCTTTCCAAAGAAGAGATTCTTCACATTGTAAAGAAATACGGCGAGGCTGCAAAACGTGCACAGACAGCAGGTTTTGACGCAGTAGAGATCCACGCAGGACATTCTTATCTGATCAGCCAGTTCCTTTCCCCGCTTACAAACAAGCGTACAGACGAGTTCGGCGGCTCTGTTGAGAACCGTACACGTTTCTGCCGTATGGTTATTGACGAAGTCAGAAAACAGGTAGGACCTTTCTTCCCGATCATGCTCCGTCTCAGTGCTGACGAGCTGATGGAAGGTGGAAACACACTGGAAGATACTCTTGAGTATCTGGATTACCTTCAGGAAGAAGTTGATATCTTCGATGTTTCCTGTGGTCTTAACGGTTCCATCCAGTATCAGATCGACGCAAACTATCTCCCGGACGGATGGCGTTCCTACATGGCAAAAGCTGTAAAAGAGAAATTCAACAAACCATGTATCTCCATGGGTAACATCCGTGACCCGAAGGTTGCTGAGAGAATCCTCGCAGACGGTGACGCAGATCTTATCGGTATGGGCCGTGGCCTCATCGCTGATCCTGCATGGGTAAACAAAGTTGCCACAGGCCATGAGTGTGATCTCCGCAAATGTATCTCCTGTAACGTTGGATGTGCAGGAAACCGTATCGGTGTAAACCGTCCGATCCGCTGTACTGTAAACCCATCTGTTCTTGAGGGCGATGTATATAAGAAACAGCATGTAAACAAAAACTGTAACGTGGTTGTTATCGGTGGTGGTACTGCCGGACTGGAAGCTGCATGTACAGCCGCAGAGGTTGGCTGCAACACTTTCCTTCTGGAAAAAGGCAATGAACTTGGCGGACTTGCATCCCTGATCTCAAAGATCCCTGCAAAGAACCGTCTTGCTGATTTCCCACACTATCTCATGCACCGTGCAGAACAGCTTGAGAACCTTTACATTTTCAAAAATACAGAGGGAACACCGGAGAACATCCGTAAATTCCATCCGAATATCATCGTAAGCTCCACCGGTTCCGCTCCGCTTCTTCCTCCGATCACAGGTCTGAAGGATCGTATTGACAAAGAAGGCAGCACTATTTATTCTATTCTTGGTATGATCAGCCACATTAATGATTTTCCAAAGGATCTGGAAGGCAAAAAAGTCGTTGTTGTCGGCGGCGGTGCTGTAGGTCTTGATGTTGTGGAATTCTTTGCGGACAGAAATGCAGACATCTCTATCGTTGAGATGATGGATCAGATCGGTCGTGACCTTGATCCGGTTACCAAGAACGATACAAAGACCATGATGAAAAAACATGGCGTACATCAGCTTACCAAAACTGCTCTCCTTGAGGTTAGGGATTCTTCTTTCCTTGTTAAGGGTGACGGCGAGCCTTATGAGCTTCCATTTGAATACGGTTTCGTATGTCTTGGAATGAGAGCTCAGGGACAGCTTTACCAGAACCTCACAGAGGAATTTTCTTCTGAGGATGTTGAGATCATGAACATCGGCGACAGCCAGAGAGCAAGAAGAATCATTGACGGTACCCAGGAGGGACGTAATATCCTTACCATTCTCGAGCAGAGAGGATACCTTTAATATCGCTATAACCTCCTGACGGGCATTTTCAGATATTGTCAAGTCCGCTCCACGGAGTGTCTATAGATTTTCCACGTCTTCCTCCCGCTGCAGCCGTCCGAAGAATATCCGCAACTTCTTCAGACTGATGTGGCGGGAGGTTTTAAAAAAGAGTTACCCAGATTTTTACCAATGAGAGGAGTTATTACCATGTCAGAAAGAATCACAGGACACACAGAGCTCATCGGTCTTATGGCTTATCCGATCCGTCACTCCAGTTCTCCTGCCATGCAGAACGAAGCTTTCGCAAAGCTTGGCTATGACTATGCATACCTTGCATTTGAGGTTGGCGCAGATGAGATCGAGGATGCTGTAAAAGCCATCCGTACTCTGAAAATGAGAGGTTCCAACGTTTCCATGCCAAACAAAACTCTGGTAGGCCAGTACCTCGATGAGCTTTCACCGGCAGCAGAAATGTGCGGTGCCGTAAACACCATCGTCAATGATCACGGTCATCTTACAGGCCACATCACAGATGGTATCGGCTTTATGGCTGCCCTGAAAGATAACGATATTGATGTTATTGGAAAGAAAATGACTATCGTAGGCGCAGGCGGTGCTGCCACTGCTATCGAGATCCAGGCTGCACTGGACGGCGTAGGCGAGATCGTGATCTTCAACCGCAAGGATGAGTTCTGGGACCGCGCAGTATCTACTGTTGAAAAGATCAACACCAGGACATCCAGCCATGCAGTTCTCTACGATCTTGCTGATCTTGACCAGCTGAAAAAAGAGATGGCTGACAGCTATCTGTTCGTAAATGCTACAGGCGTTGGAATGAAACCTCTGGAAGGCCAGTCCGTTGTTCCGGACAAATCTTACTTCCGTCCGGAGCTTATCGTTGTTGACGTGCCGTACTCCCCGCTTGAAACCACTATGCGTTCCATGGCAAAGGAAGTTGGCTGCAAGACAATGAACGGCCTTGGCATGATGCTTTTCCAGGGCTCCGCTGCATTTGAACTGTGGACCGGCGAGCCGATGCCGATCGAGCATATGAAAGAGATTCTTAACATCAGATACGATGACTGATAAAATCCCGTCCGTATCGGAAAGGACCATTATGAAAACAGTTCAGGTAAGAAATATCACGATTGGAGAAGGAAGACCGAAGATCTGTGTCCCGATCGTTGGACAGACAAAAGAAGATATCCTTCTTGAGGCAGGAACCTTCGCAAGAATCCCGGTAGACGTTGTAGAGTGGCGTGTTGACTGGTTCGAGGATGTTTTTGACACAGAAAAAGTTCTCGATGTGGCAAAAGATCTCCAGACCGTTTTAAAGGACACTCCGATCCTCTTCACCTTCCGTACTGCAAAGGAAGGAGGAGAAAAAGCAATCTCCAACGAAGATTACAAAGCCCTCAACATGGCCGTTGCAAAAAGCGGTTATGTAGATCTCATTGACGTAGAAGCCTTCACCGGTGAGGAGATCGTAAAAAGCATGATCGAGGAAGCTCACAGCTATGGCGTAAAAGTCATCGCTTCCAACCATGATTTTGACGCAACTCCTGAGAAAGATGAGATCGTGCGCCGTCTTCGCATGATGCAGGACTATGGCGCAGATATCCCGAAGATGGCTGTTATGCCTAAGAGCAAACAGGACGTACTTACACTCTTAAGTGCCACACTGGAAATGTCCGAGCAGTTCGCCGACCGCCCGATCATTACCATGTCCATGGCAGGTACCGGTGTTGTCAGCCGTCTCACAGGCGAAACTTTTGGTTCCGCCCTTACCTTCGGTGCCGCTACTAAAGCTTCCGCACCGGGACAGATCAATGTCAACGAGCTTGAGCAGGTTCTTGACATTATCCACAAAAGCCTGTGATCCTGTGACCTCCCATTGAAAGGATCTACGGCTTCATTTAACAAAGAACGTGAATTATAGACCAGATTTTAATCCCAATTGATGTAGCAAATTTAACCAAATAGCGAATGCGGATGATTTTATCCGCTTGAATCCCATAATAGCAGATTTATTAAAAATAATAATTAAAAACAAATCTCATGACCCAAAAAGAGGAACTGCACTGACCCATCCAGTGCAATTCCTCTTTTTTTATTATTCCTGAATACTTTTATTTCTCAGTTTTTTCCTCAATCGCGCTCTCCTGCGCTTTCTTTCTCGGATCCCAGTTGGAAAGGAAAATGTTCAGTCCGAATCCAACAGCCAGCGCCCATGCAGAAGCCCACGCAGTTCCCTGGGTTGCAAGGACCGCTGCCATAACACCTGCGATCATCTTATCACGGTCTGTCTTACAGTAATCCATACCGATCCTTGCACAGACAAATGCCTGGAACATCAGAGTGATGGAAGAACCAACACCGAAGATCGGCCGGAAGAAACTTACAACCGGAATGATCAGCACGCTTAAGAAAGTTGCAATGCGGAAGGATGCCATACCGCCAAGAAGAGACTTCATGGCTTTCTTTCCTTCTTTGTAGCGGATGGAAACAGATACTGTCATACCAACCCATAACGGACCGGAAAGCGGCGGAAACGGTGCGATGATGGAAAGGATCAGATTTCGAAGGCCGCTGATCAGGTTGGAACGGCTGGAATTGAAATCAATGTACTCATCATCTCTGGACTGACGCGCCTCAGTAACCAATGTCTCTGTGGTAACAAAATCACCAAATGCGATAACGTAACATACAAGTGCCAGTGGAAGCGCTTTGATAAACATGGAAATCGGAGGAATACCCACGCCAAAGATACTTACCTGTGAGATGATCTCTTTAAACTGCGGGATCTTGATAAAAGTTCCGATCTCAAGCCCCGGTTTGTCCAGCTCCCCTACAAGAAGACCTACTACCATGGCGATCAGATACGGGAAAAGGTTTCCGTAGCGGGCAACCAGATCCAGAAACTTATTGTTCTGTCTCTTCTCCTGATACTTATCGGAAAAACTGATGAGGATCAGAA
>CAVEKJ010000160.1:0-5140 GCA_963616205.1 Prevotella sp. | reverse complement strand
GTGTCAGGGAACTGTTAAGATATGCCGCTGAAATACCGGCCTGGTTCAGACTTCGAACCTGATCCTTCATAAGGGAGATCAACGGTGAGATCACCAGTGTGATTCCTTTCATCATCAGTGCCGGCACCTGATAGCAGATCGATTTTCCTGCTCCGGTGGGCATTACCGCCAGAACATCTTTTCCCGCAAGAAGCGCATCGATCACCGCTTCCTGCCCTTCTCTGAAAGTATCATACCCGAAGTGGGTCTTTAAAATTTCCTGTTTCGTCATAGATCGACATGATCCTTTCTTTACAAAGCGGACAAAATATCCGCATTCACTGTGTAATCTTACACCAGATAACTGCTGTTTTCCGAATGTTTTATTTTAACATATTTCCGGATAAATTACCAATTGATACAAAAAAATCACAAAGTCACGCTTTCCAGATCTCCTGTTATAATGATATAAAAGAAAAAGTCTGCGATTCCGGTTCCATCCGGAATGCACAAAAGGAGGTTTTGCCATGCGAAAAAGAAAAATAACAACTGTAGAAGCATTTTTTATCCTGCTTTTCTTCACCTGCATTCTGCTTCTGATTCCCCGCGATGCCCACGCACAGGCTCAGAACATGGTCAAAAAAGAGTCATCTTATTCAATAACAAACTCTTATGCTCCGGCTGCAAAAGCATCTGCTGCGCGAAAAACCGTAGCAACTTTCCGTTCTTCCAAAACCACACTGTGGGTTGGTCACAAAGTCACCATGCGTTCTCTTATCAGTCTTAAAGGCGGTACCAGCCTGAGTATCAAAAACGCAAGATCTAGCAAACCGTCCGTGCTGGCAGTTTCCGGAAACTATCTGGTTCCGAAAAAAGCAGGAACTGCCGTTGTCACCGCAAAGTTAAACGGCGTCAACCGCAGGATCACCATTACCGTGTCCAAACTGGCCGCCAAACCTACTATCAAGAATCTGAAGACCAGCGTTGCAGGCATCAAATATGGACCAAATAACATGAAGACCTATTATACACTGAGGTTTACCAATACTTCCGCAAAGACCATCACCACCGCAAAGATTCGGATCACCACAGGCTCCGGCATCTACGACCAGATGTACTGGACCAAAACCCTGACTCTGAATCTGAAACCAGGAAAGACCATGACCAAAACCTATTTCATCCAGAACATGGTCCAGGCTCCGGAGAAAAGCGATATTTCCATCAAGTGTTTGAAGCTTAGCTGGAAATAAGTTATTCTTCTTTCATGAAAAAGAGAGCTGGTCAACATTGACCACCTCTCTTTTTTGATATTTTCCTATGTGTTTATTCCTGTATTTCACAGTACCTCTTTCAGCACCTGAAGTCCATACTCCGCAAGGCTGTTATCTTCTTCACCGGTACCACCGCTGATGCCAAGGCCTCCGATGATGGTATCGCCAACTTTCAGAGGTACACCGCCTCCGAATATCACAATATTATCACTCATTTTTCCAAGACCATAAAATGTCTGTCCCGGCTGTGTCAGTCTGGAAAGCTCCATGGTGGACATCTTCACGGCAACGGATGTATAGGCTTTTTTTACAGCCATATCAAAACTTACGAGAAAAGATCCATCCATCACGTGAACCGCAACAGGATTTCCGTCCGGGCTGCATACTGCAATTACGGAAGGCTTGTTCCTTCTTAAGGCTTCCTGCTCGATCTTCTCAATAAGACGCTTGGCAGAATCCAGTGTGATACGCCCCTGGATGCCCATACGCTTCAGCACTTCCTGGATCATGGCTGTATTTACTGCTGTACTGTTACTGTCATTCTGCGCCATTGCTGTATTTCCTCCTGTTGTTGTCACAGTCTCATTCTGCACATTCAAAGCCTGTACATCATTTTTTTGCACCATCTGCGAATCCTGTACACCTGCATTTACAACTGTTCCTACAGCTTCTATCCCGGCATTTTCTGATTTCACAGATTCCGGAACACTTTCAGCAGCTTCCGCCTTTTTCTCGCCAATCTTCGCAGCATCCACATATCGTGCCAGCACATAAAAATAATCGGACAGACGGTTCATATATTTCTTGGCGCCTGTATCAGATCCAAACTTCACACTCACCAGTGCAAGCTCTCTCTCCGCTCTCCTGGCCACAGCCCTCGTCACATCGATCTCAGCCGCAGCTCTGGAATCTCCCGGTAAAATCGGAAGCCTTTCCCCGGAAAAGATCTCCTTCATCCGGCCAATCTCTTCTTCCAGAAGCTCCGTCCGATCCTCACTGACCTTAAACTCTCTGTTATAAGGATCCGAAACCCCATCCGTAATCTTCTTCAGAGTTTCCGAAACCTTCTCCAGCATCCGGACAATATCCCCATCATCAATCAAAGCCCGCACAAGCCCAATATGACTCACCAGCTCCTCGATCGACCCCATCAGACAAATCCGATCATCCGACTTGGAAACATTCTTCGTATGGGAAAGATCCGTCATCCCCTTATCACCATACCCGGTAAAAACCTCCATCACAGTCCAACCTCCCAGTAACACCTGATAATCATTCCACCCATATCAGACCAATTTTACAATCCTTGAAATGCTACGCATTACACACATACGTATCACACTCCACAATCATCCCGTCAACCCAGGCGCGGCGTTCACAAACGCGCCACCAGCCAGCAACGTCACACTCTCAAGGCGCCCACGGCGCCCCATCGGCACAACGTTCCACCCGGAACAACCGCAGCATACAGGCACAAGTCAATAACCTTCCGCCCGCCACAGTCAAGCACTCTAAAAAAAGCCCGAGGGGTGTGCAGAGGGGCCGCGGCTTTGCGGCCCCTTTGCGGTTTTCTGCTCTTTTATCAAAAAGACCAAAGTTTAGTATAAATTTTTACAATATCCTCTTTTTTCGGCACACGCGGGTTAGCCGCAGTACAAGCGTCAGCAAGCGCCATATCCGCCATCTTATCAACCGCTGCAAAATAAGCATCCGGTGTGATCGTCTTCATCTCTTCGATGGTAAGCGGAATATTCATCTCTTTCTGCATAAACTGGATCCAGTTTACAAGAGATCTTACACTCATAACTTCATTATAGTTGCTCAGTCCAAGAAGATGTCCAATATTGGAATATCTCTTCACTGCCGGAAGGTATTCTTTCTGACTTCTGCTGCGTTTGTTGATATTTGCATTGAACTCAACAATATGTGGCAGCAGCATTGCATTGGCTCTTCCGTGAGGAATGTGGAAAATAGCACCCAGCTGATGAGCCATACTGTGTGTGATTCCAAGGCCTGCAGCGTTGAAAGAAAGACCTGCCAGACAGGATGCTACATGCATTTTCTGTCTTGCATGCATATCATTTCCATCAACATATGCACGGTAAAGATATACACCACAGATCTCGATTGCTTTCTCTGCAAGTGCAGAAGTAAACTCATTATGGTTGATGCTGACATAAGACTCAATGGCATGAGTCAGAACGTCCATACCTGTATCTGCTGTGATCGCAGGTGGAACACTTCGTACAAGCTCTGCGTCCAGGATCGCCTCATCAGCTGTCAGGCTGTCAGAGATCAGCGGATATTTTACATGTGCCTCTGTATCATTTACAACAGCAAAAGAAGTTACCTCAGAACCGGTACCACTTGTTGTAGGAATGGCAATCAGGCCAACTTTACCATAGTTGTTGATCTTCAGGGCAAATTCACGGATTGCCTTTGAGGAGTCGATGGCTGAACCACCGCCAACTGCAACAATCGCTTCCGGCTGATACTGAAGGAATTTTTTAACTCCCTCGGCGATTTTTCCAACCGGCGCATCCGGAACAACATCACAGAAAATATCAAATTCTTTTCCGCCTGCCTCAAGCGGTTTTGTGATCAGATCGACCATTCCGCTTTTTACAACAAACGGGTCTGTGATGACAAGAACTCTTTTGTATGGAATTTCACGCAGTCTTCCCAGAGCATCATCTCCAAAGTGGATGGCTGTTTTCATTTCAAATGTATTCATAGAAACTGCTCCCTCTCGTCATACCGGAACAAAAGGACTCTTTTGTCTGCCTATGTCCGGCTAAATGCAATCAGTTCGGGTAAACGCATTTGATCTTATGCTCTTCGAACTGGCTAAGCCACTTCTCTGATGGTTTTTTGTCTGTGATAACCATCTCGATATCCCGCAGCTGTCCTGCCACGGAAAAAGCAGTCTGATCAAATTTCGTGCTGTCTACCACCAGAATACGCATTTTTCCGGAGTTGATCATGGCTTTTTTTGTTGTTCCAAAGGCTTCTTTGGATTCCATGATCCCCAGATCCTCATTTAATGCCTTGCAGGAAAAAATAACTTTGTCCACATAATAAGAGCGGATCACTTCCTCAGTTCTGGCGCCGAGAAATGCCAGATACCCTTCTTTCATCACGCCTCCGGTAGATATGATATTCCAGCCGGATACATCTGAAAGCTCCAGAAGGATCTCCATGGAATTGGTGACAACGGTAAGACGATCTTTGTCTTTCAATGCCTTTGCCACAAAAACTGCCGTGGTGCTGGCATCCAGAAAAATATGATCCCCATCATTTACCATGGAAGCTGCAAGCTCTGCCATTTTCTGTTTTCCCTGCACATTCTGGTTTTTCCGAATGTTAAATGGTAAGTCAATACCGACATCTTCATTGATCACCGCACCGCCATAGCTCTTGGTAGCAAGACCTTCTTTTTCCAGCTTGTCCAGATCGCGGCGGATGGTTTCTTCTGAGACACTGTAAAGCTGGCTTAGTTCACTTACAACAACCTTTTTCTCTGCCTGTAATTTTTCGAGAATCAGATTTCTTCTTTCTAATGCTAGCATAAAATGCCTCCTTTTTTCGGATGTCATTTGGGATATCCCCAAAGAGGATATCCCATTATGAAGACAATATTAAAGGATCGTATCGATCATTCTCTTGTCCGGATGAGCGATCACTGAGGAATCCATGTACATTCCTTTTTCAGCTACCAGCTCTTTTGCTCTTTCAATGGAAGCCTCTACTGCTGAAACCTCGCCGGTAAGAAGCATGTAGGATTTTCCGCACATACCCTTTGCGATACGAAGCTCGATCAGATCAACGATGGCTGTTTTTGCAGCCTGATCTGCTGCCTCAATGATGGATGCTGCATCATAGGTCTCCAG
>CAVEKJ010000159.1:0-5173 GCA_963616205.1 Prevotella sp. | reverse complement strand
TATGGGGTATTAGCTCAGTCGGTAGAGCACTTGACTTTTAATCAAGTTGTCCGGGGTTCGAATCCCCGATGCCTCACTACTTTTTAAGAGCACTGTCAGTTCGATAGTGCTTTTTTCATGCCTGGAAAAGCCTTGCCTTCTTGCATACATCTTTCCGGGCTTTTTTATTTTTGGCAAATACTTTTCTGAATTAATTCTATCCTACACAATGTATGAAAACATGCCTCAAAACTCCACGGTATAGAGTATGTAGCTTGTAAAAAGTATCTGCTACAATAAAGATAGTTAGAGAACGACAGCATGTTTCGGGGGATTCATGGACTGTACGTTTTGTAGGAAAGAAATCTTCAGGAGGTGTAGCAAATGATTATTATTGGCGAGAAGATCAATGGTTCGATTCCTTCCGTGGCAGAAGCAATCGCCAACAGAGATGCTGAATTTATCAAAGACCGGGCGAGAAAACAGGCAGAAGCAAACGCAACATTTATTGACTGTTGTGCATCGGTTCCGGAAGAACAGGAAGTTGAAACTCTGAAATGGATGATTGATTGCATCCAGGAAGTGACAGATCTTCCGATTTCTGTGGACAGTCCAAGTGCAGATGTCCTGGCACAGGCATACAAATTCTGTAAAAGACCCGGACTTTTCAATTCTGTATCTGGTGAGGGAGATAAGATGGATAAAATCTTCCCGATCATGGCACAGGAGGAAAATAAAGACTGGCAGGTTATCGCATTATTAAGTGATGACAGTGGAATTCCAAAGAATGCGGCAGACAGGCTTCGTGTATTTGATAAGATTATGGCAAAAGCCAAAGAGTACGGAATCTCTCCATCCAGAATCCACATTGATCCACTGGTGGAAATGCTTTGTACATCCGAGAATGGAATTGAAACAAATATTGAAGTTATTTCAACTGTTCGTGAAAAATATCCTTCCATTCATATTACAGCTGCGATCAGTAATATTTCATTTAACTTACCGGTTCGTAAGCTGATCAATCTTGGTTTTGTAGTACTTGCCATGAATGCGGGCCTGGACAGTGGTATCCTTGATCCGACAAACAGAGATATGCTGGGGCTGATCTATGCAACGGAAGCACTTCTCGGAGAAGATGATTATTGTATGGAATATATCGGGGCGTACAGAGAAGGACTTATTGGTCCGTTAAAAAAATAAGTGTTCTTGGTTGAAGCAAGTACGTTACCAGCAAGGTGTATAAGGTAATAAGCTAATTATTGCTATAGAGTTATGTAACAAATGCGGGTTGCAAATATCCGTCTGAAATCTTATCTTACATGTTGGATTGCGGAGTCCAACAGATAAAACATGTAGATCGTTTTAGAAAAAAGATGAACGAGTGCAAATTAATTTCAGGAGGTAGAATCTTATGAGTAAAATGGACGATGTTTTTGAACTGGTAGTAAAAGGAAAATCTAAACTGATCGCAGCTGCAGTACAGGAAGCACTTGATGAAGGAAATGCGGCACCGGATATTCTTGATAACATGATCAAGGCAATGGGTGTTGTTGGTGAAAAATTCAAAAATAATGAGATTTTCGTTCCAGAGATGCTGGTAGCTGCAAAAGCTATGAAAAAAGGTGTTGATGTTCTGAAACCGCATCTTGCTGGTGGAAGTGCAGGTGTAGCTGGAAAGATGATCATTGGAACCGTAGCAGGTGACCTTCATGATATCGGTAAAAACCTGGTAGCTATGATGATCGAAAGTGCCGGATTTGAAGTAATTGACCTTGGTGTTGATGTTCCGACAGAGAAATTTGTGGAAGCAATCCGCGAGAACCCGGATGTTAAGGTTGTAGGTGTTTCTGCGCTTCTGACAACAACAATGCCGGCTATGAAAGATACGGTTGAAGCTCTTAATAAAGAAGAGTTCCGCAAAAATATCAAGATCATGGTTGGTGGAGCTCCGATCACTCCTGAATTTGCAAAAGAGATTGGAGCAGATGCTTATACAGCAGATGCAGCTTCCGCAGCCCAGGTTGCAAAATCACTTGCCGCATAATATAAATGGCCCAAAAAGCAGATTAAGATCCGCAGAAACTATGGAAGCATGGTAGTTTCTGCGGATTTTTTACCCAGATTAAGGAAGTCATTGTGGGAGGGTGAAGAGATAAAAAGAAGTTTGCCTGCAGATGGACGAAGATCCCTTTGCGGGTGAACAAAGAGATAAAAGAAAGGCTTCCTGCGGGTGAGCAAAAACAGCAAGTAACAAAGATTTACCTGAGACAGATTACAGGGAGTGTGGCAGAGTATGAATACATACAGAGTTTTTTTTACAAGGGAAAAAAAAGAAGTCACAGTGCCGGAGGGTACAACGGTACTGGAGGCTGAGCGAATGGCAGGGTTATCCCCGGACGCACCGTGCGGAGGGGCTGGAAAATGTGGAAAATGCACCGTAAAGATTCATGGCACTGTGGAAAAAGCCTGCCAGATAAAAATAACTGCAGATCTGGAAGTTGAAACAATAGAAAAAGAATCGGAACACAGGATTCTGGTAAAAGGAACAGAAAGAACAGTAACATTTCATCCGATGCTGGAGGTTCTGGATATTGAAATCCTGCCATGCACAGTAGGAGAAAACAGTTCAGACTGGACAAGACTTTGTGAAGCGGTAAATCGCAGCCGGAAGAAAAAAGAAGAAAATGAGGAAGACATTATTTTTCAGCCGAAACTGGAACTATTGCCTGCAATCAGCCATCTGATAAAAGAAAAAAACGGAAAAGCAAGAGCCATTGTTAGCGGAGATCAGATCCTGGATTTGAAAGAACAGGACAACAAACCTGTATTAATGGCAGCTTTTGATATTGGAACGACAACCGTGGCAGGATATCTGCTGGATGGAAGAACAGGAGAACAGCTTTCTACAGCCAGTGCATTGAATACGCAGACAGAATATGGTGCAGATGTGATCATGAGAGCAAATTATTCGCTGGAGCATGGGGCAGAAGAACTTTCCATATGTATTAGGGAACTTTTAAGAAAACTGATTAGTACACTTTGTGAAGCTGCGAAAAAATCTCCGGAAGATATCTATCAGGTCAGCGTTGTGGGAAACACCTGTATGCATCATCTTTTTCTGGGAATCGTACCGGATTCTCTGGTTCATGCACCGTATAATCCTGCCATCAGCCAGGGACTTTTTTTTCCGGCGGAAAGATTTGACCTGGGTATCCATCCGGGAGGACAGCTGATCGTATTGCCGGTAATTGCGGGATTTGTGGGAGCAGATACCGTAGCATGTCTCCTTGCGGTAAATCTTGAAGAAGAGAAAAAGATGACGTTGATGATCGATATCGGAACAAATGGTGAGATTGTTCTTGGAAATAAAAAACGCCGCATTGCATGCTCTACGGCTGCCGGTCCGGCCTTTGAAGGGGCAAAGATCGCCTGTGGAATGCGGGGAGCAGAAGGTGCGATCGAACATGCACAACTTGTGGAAGGCAGACTTGAATATAAAGTTATCGGTGGTGGCAGGCCAACCGGAATCTGCGGTTCCGGGCTTATTGATCTGATTGCCTGTCTTCTGGATGCAGGAGTGATCGATGAAAGCGGAAAACTGGTGGAAGATCCTCATGTGGTGCAGATTGATGAAAATACGAAGGCAGCATATCTTCTGGCAGATTCTGAAGAATCCGGAAATGGAAAACCAGTATATTTAAGCCAGAAAGATATCCGGGAAGTACAGCTGGCCAAGGGCGCCATTGCGGCAGGAATCGCACTTCTTGCAAAGCAGATGGGGATTACCCTTGAAGAGATTGAGCAGGTTTATATAGCAGGAGCTTTTGGAAATTATATGGATCCGAAAGGGGCGTGCAGAATTGGAATGCTTCCGGGGATTTTGAAAGACAGGATCATTCCGGTTGGAAATGCGGCTGGTGAAGGTGCGAAACTTGCACTTTTAAATAAAGAAGAACTTGCACGTGCGGAACGTCTTGCCAGACATACGGAATTTCTGGAACTTGCGGCGCTGCCTGAATTTCAGGATCAGTTTGTGGATGAACTGGAATTTCCGGAGAGATGATATGGAGCTATATAACGAAACACAGAGGAGTTTATCCGCATGACTTAGGTTGAAAAATAGTCGTAATATGATCGGCCAGGACTGGAACAGAATCGGAAAGTACAGAGAGGAAATAATTATGAAGCTGGAAGAATTAAAAAAAATCGGAAAAGAGATAGGTTTTTTCCGGGTGGAAGAACTGGATGTTTCGAAGATCAAACTGCTTCCGGAAGTGCGTCAGATGTGCAGCACGGATAAATGCCACATGTATGGCAAAAACTGGAGCTGTCCACCTGCCTGCGGTACGCTGGAGGAATGTGCGCAGGATATTGCAAAGTATAAGAAAGGGATTATCGTGCAGACAAAGGGTGAACTTGAGGATGAGTTTGACGGTGAGGGAATGATGGAAACAGAAGCCCTTCATAAAGAACGTTTTGTGGAGATGCATGACAGGCTGAAAAAAGAATTTCCAGATCTTCTTTCTCTTGGGGCCGGATGCTGTACCAGATGTGCGAAATGCAGTTATCCGGATGCACCATGCCGTTTTCCGGAGAAACGTTTTTCGTCCATGGAAGCCTATGGAATGCTGGTGACACAGGTCTGTCAGGATAGCGGGATTGAATATTATTATGGACCTGGAACGATCACTTACACCAGTTGCTTTTTCCTGGAATAAAAATCTTTATGCAGAGGAAGCCCGGACTGGCCAATAATTTCTGTCATATGCAGAAAAAATTTCCAGTTCTATTTCTGCGAAAGCTTTACATAGGATTTTGATAGCTGTATAGCTTTGGGAAGTGCGCATTCCCGGTTCTGTACATTGCAGGGATCTGCGGTGGATGGAATAAAATCAGTGATCAGAAACCTGAGAACAAAGTCTTTTGTGGAAAGGCGGGATTTTATGGTATATGAGTGGCTGGGAACTAAAAAAGTATGGGACGGAAAGAAAGAACACAGTTCTGAGAAATATCAGGAGAAAAAAGAAAGAAAAACAGGTGGATATAGAGAAATACTGCAGATTTTTCACATAACAGCAATGCTCCTTGGAATCCTTATGGAAAAAATCTCCCGTGTACAGGCTGCCGGAAGGAATTGGGCAGGAACCTGTGTAGCGTATGCATCAGCACGCAACGGAGTCGGGACATGCAGCAG
>CAVEKJ010000158.1:0-5208 GCA_963616205.1 Prevotella sp. | reverse complement strand
AAAATAATACACAGACCCTTGCCTATCGTGTGATCTCCAAGCCATTTCCGAAATCACTGGTATTTCTGGTCATTGCAGCGGTGGTAGCTGTGATGCTGGTGATCTTTGCCTTTCTGAAACGGAGGAAAGTTCCGACAGAATTGGTGTTTGCAGTTGTTTATATTTTTATGAGCATCTGTACACTGGCAGCAATCCCGGCTTTTAATTCTCCGGATGAATATAGCCATTATCTGAGAAGTTATGAAGTTTCCCGGGGACATCTGACGTCAGAAGGAAATGGTGGAAATGACCTGTTCTCATATGGAAGAACTTTTAACAGCGGTCTGGTTCCGGATTTTTCCGCAAAGAACCATGTGTCACTGTGGGATATCGGAGAAAATGTGGATCAGCAGATCGACCGGGAAAAAACGCAGTTTTACGGATTTGGAAACACGGCTTTGTATGCACCTACGTCTTACCTTCCACAGGCTGTAGGAATCCGTATTGCGGATCTGTTTACAGACCGTCCGGTGGTCCTGGCCTATGCGGGAAGGATCGCCAATATGCTTGTGTTTGGACTGATCTTTTTCCTGGCGATCCGGCTGACACCTGTTGGGAAAAATTTTCTTGCGCTTCTGGGACTGGTACCTGTCAACATCCAGTCTGCCAATTCCATGTCTGCAGATGCGCTGGCACTGGCTCTTACAGTGGCGCTTGCGGCGTTTGTCCTGGCTATGCGCTATAACGAAAAAGGCGTGATGCAAAAGAGACAGCTGGCCTGTATGTATGCACTGACCGGATTTCTGTGTCTCTGCAAGGTGGTCTATATGCCGTTTTGCCTGCTTCTTTTCCTGATCCCGAAAGAACGGTTCAAAAGCAGAAAAAATTACTGGTTCCACGTGGTATGTGCAGGAGCGATGATCCTGATCTTAAGTTTTGGCTGGCTGGCCATTGCGTCCGGATATCTCTGTGAGTCCCAGCCTGGTGTGGATACCGCTGCCCAGCTCGTGGGGATCCTGAAAAATCCGGTTGCTTTTGTCCTGACTTTTGTGCGGAGTCTGGATAACTTTGGAGTCACCTATCTCACAGAAATGATGGGAAGCAATCTTGGCTGGCTGAACATTCCGGTCTGCTCCCTGCTTGCGTTGGGGTATCTTCTGCTCCTGGTCCTTCAGGTTTCCGGAAATGATGATATGTCCGGGAATCGTCTGGACCTGCCGGCAAAAAGCCTTCTTGGAGGAGTCAGCCTTCTGGTGTTCGCGCTGATCTTTGTAACACTTTACGGACAGTGGACCGCCTATGGCTATGACAAGATCCTGGGTGTTCAGGGACGATATTTTCTTCCCCTTCTTTTTCCACTGATCCTTGCGCTGAAACCGAAACGGTTTGCCAAAGGAGCAGCGGAGACACCGTGGGCACTTTTTCTTGGGGCATGGAGTATCGATCTGTGCGTTTACGCGACGCTTTTTGTGCAGGCACTGTGCCGCTTTGCCTAGTACAGCAGATACTTAATTTTCGCTGTATTAAAGTGTCGATTCCGGTCGGTGAAAAATCCTTGACTGGCTGAAAACAAAACATTATAATCAAACCTGTAAATAACAAAAGAAAAAACTGTTCTGAACGAGGATAAACAGGCAGATAGAAGTACGATTTCCGGAAACTGGGTGTACAACATTTGAAGGAAATGCAGACGCTATCTGCCTGTTTTTTTGGGAAGAGCTGAGTACATGTATGTGGATAACTCGCTGATTCTATGTGGATTAAATGTGGAATATATGTGGATAGCGTGTGGATAAGACACAAATACCGCCATTAAGGCGTGAAATATGGGAAAAAGCTTGACATATTCAATTTTATTAAATATAATTTTCTCATACATTACAAAAATGTTACAAACATGTAAAGAAAACAAAACGTAATGTTCCACAGTGATTCCGGCAGGTGATAGAGGGGTGTGGTATCGCACCGGATGATCATGGGTTATTACAAAAATGAAACGCAGGGAATGAGATTATGAAATTTAGGAAAGATTTACGTGAGACTGACGGAGCGCAGGACGAACGTAGAAATGGAAAAAACGGAGGAAGTTCCATGCGCAGTTTTGCAGTACTGACATTATGTGCAGTTTTGGCGATGGTTATTTCTCTGGGGACAAGAACATTTACAGGAAGTGATGGCGGCAAGGTTTATGCGGCTTCCGATGGAGGATCTGCTTCTTCTGACGAAGAGGTTGCCGTTCCCACCGGAATCGCAGGAGTGGTTTCCGGAGTTGTGGATACACCGTCATCCGGAAGTACAGTCACGAGGATCGGAAGCTCCTGTGAGCAGGTGATCGTGGGACAGAGAGTCCAGAAAGTGACCAATACCACTGCAGACCTCAACGTAAGTTCCTCTATGGAAAACAAAGTAAACGAGCTGGATGCAAGATCGATCACACTGGCAGAAAATCCCACACTGATGTCGGATGAGGATTATGATACCCTTCTCCGTATTGTGGAAGCAGAAGCCGGAAGTGAAGATATCAAAGGCCGCGTGCTGGTTGCAAATGTGATCATGAACCGTGTAAAGAGTGAAGATTTTCCGAACACGGTGACGGAAGTTGTCTGGGATAACAGTGACGGAGTCCCACAGTTTTCACCGACTTATGATGGCAGGATCAATGAAGTTACCGTTTCCGATGAAACAAAGGAAGCAGTAAAGCAGGCGCTGAAAGGTACAGATTATTCGGAAGGCGCACTGTTCTTTATCCAGAAATCAGCAGCAGAAGCCCACAACGTAAAATGGTTTGAGAAGGATCTGAAACGACTTTTCAAATATGGGGTCCATGAATTTTATACATATAAATAAAGAGTGCTGATCCAGCACAGGAAAAACCGCCGGCAGAGAACTGACCGGCGGTGGTTTTTTGTATCAGGAGGATCGGACAGGAGAGATTCTTTTTTAAAAGTGGTGGTATTTTCCATAATTCCATGCTATAATGTGGTGACGTTAGAAAGAAACCAAATATTTTACAATAGAAAGGCGGAACACCAATGCAGGTATTGTACAAGAGCACCAGCGGAAAAGGGCAGGCAGTTACAGCGTCAATGGCCATACTGAAGGGCCTTTCTGAGGACGGCGGACTGTTCGTGCCTGATAACATTCCAAAGCTGGATGTACCAATGGACAAGCTGGCACAGATGACTTACCAGGAGACAGCATATGAGGTAATGAGTCGTTTCCTCACAGATTTTACAGAGGAAGAGCTTAAGAACTGTATCAACAAGGCATATGACAGCAAATTTGATACAGAGAAGATCGCTCCCCTTCATGAAGCAGACGGGGCATATTTCCTGGAACTGTTCCATGGCGCAACGATCGCGTTTAAGGATATGGCACTTTCCATCCTTCCTCATCTGATGACAACTGCAGCCAAGAAGAACAACGTTAAGAATGAGATCGTGATCCTCACCGCAACATCCGGAGATACCGGTAAGGCTGCTATGGCAGGTTTTGCGGATGTACCGGGAACGAAGATCATCGTATTCTATCCGAAGCATGGTGTCAGCCCGATCCAGGAGAAGCAGATGGTGACCCAGAAGGGAGCCAATACTTATGTGGTAGGTATTACCGGTAACTTTGATGATGCTCAGACTGCAGTTAAGAAGATGTTTAATGACCATGAGATGGCAGCAGAGCTGGATCAGGCAGGTTTCCAGTTCTCTTCCGCAAACTCCATCAACATCGGCCGTCTGGTTCCGCAGATCGTATATTATGTATATGCTTATGCAACACTGGTGCGTGACGGCAAGATCAAGGACGGACAGGAGATCAATGTGGTAGTTCCTACCGGAAACTTCGGAAATATCCTTGCTGCATATTATGCAAAACAGATGGGACTTCCGATCCATAAACTGATCTGTGCATCCAACGAGAACCGTGTTCTCTATGATTTCTTCCGCACAGGAACCTACGACAGAAAGAGAGATTTTATCCTTACTACATCTCCTTCCATGGATATCCTGATCTCCAGCAACCTGGAGAGACTGATTTATCGTCTTACAGGAGAGAATGCTGAGAAGTGTGCAGAGCTTATGAAATCTTTAAGTGAGGGCGGCGAGTACACCATTACAGATGAGATGAAAGCACAGCTCGGTGATTTCTACGGCAATTTCTGCAGCGAAGAAGAAACAGCTCAGGCCATCAGCGAGATCTATAAAGACAGCAATTATGTGATCGATACGCATACTGCAGTTGCTGCCGGCGTATATAAGAAGTATGTAAGTGAGGCAGAGGATCACCTTCCGACAGTCATTGCTTCCACCGCAAGCCCGTATAAATTCACAAGAAGTGTTATGGATGCCCTTGGTGAGGAGCACAAAGACCTGGATGACTTTGGACTTGTAGATGCATTATCCGCACTTTCCGGCGTACCGGTTCCACGTGCAGTTGAAGAGATCCGTACCGCACCGGTCCTTCATGACAGAGTGGTAGATGCAGTGGATATGCCTGCAGCAGTAAGAGATATTCTTAAGATTAAATAATAAAAATCAGTAAGAATGTGTATTTTCTGTTGAAAAAGCACAAATACTGGTTTATAATAAGAGCAACGAAAACCGAATCCTGGAATGTTCGATCCCCCTTTTCTTTTTGAACCTACATTGACATTTTGGGAATCCAAAATCGCAGGTTGGATGTCAGACCTCACGTCGTGGTAGGCAGAAGACACTGTTGAGGATACCCACCTAGCATCTGCTAGGCGTCAAAAATAAGGGAACGGCATCCCGGGATTAATCGGTTAAAGACATAGAGCCGGTTGATGGCTCTTTTTTCATATATGGGAGGAATTACAGCATGAGCGTTTCTGTAAGAAAGTTTGGAACACTTCCTACAGGGGAAGAAGTAAAGATCTATCATCTTGAGAATAAAAAGGGTGCCTATGCCGAGGTACTTCAGTATGGTGCGATCCTGGTGAAGGTATGTGTACCGGATAAAAACGGAGAACTTAAGGATGTGGTTCTGGGATATGACGATATGGAAGGCTACGAAGTAAATGGCTGCTTTTTCGGTGCGGTCATCGGAAGAAGCGGAAACCGTATCGAGAATTCCAGATTTTTTATTGATGATAAAGAAGTGATCCTTGCAGAGAATGAGAATCATAACAATCTTCACAGCGGTCCCAATGGCTTTGAGAAGAAGCTCTGGGAAGTAAAAGAGATCTCCCAGGAGAAGAACAGTGTGGATTTCTTC
>CAVEKJ010000157.1:0-5215 GCA_963616205.1 Prevotella sp. | reverse complement strand
GGTATGAAGAGATTGAAGATTTTGAAGAATTCCGGGAAAAAGGAAATTCCTGTATTTCGGAACTTTTTGCAGAGGGCGAGGATATGGTTCCGGAGGGAATCTCTGCTGCTGTGAAAAAAGCTCTGGAATTTATCCGTGAGCATTATGAAGAACCGATCAGCCTTCAGGATGCGGCAGATGCGGCGGAAGTGAACCCTGCTTATCTCAGCTATCTTTTCAAGCAGGAGATGAAGATCGGTTTTTCCAATTATGTTCAGGAGCTTCGGATCGACTGTGCCAAGAAGCTTCTTTCCGGGACAAACTGCAAGGTGAAGGATGTGGCTTTGCGCTCCGGTTTCGGGGACTATCATTATTTTTCCAAGACATTTAAAAAGCTTACGGGCTTAAGTCCTGCAGAATACAGGAAAGAATCCGGATTATCATAGAAAGAAGGGCAGAGCATGGGTGTTACCATAAGGCAGATCGCGGAGGCTGCTGGTGTTTCCAGAGGTACCGTTGACAGAGCGTTGAATAACAGAGGCAGGATAAGACCGGAGGTTGCCGAGAGAATCCGGAAGATCGCGGCGGAGATGGGATATAAACCCAACCAGCTGGGGCGTGCACTGTCTATGAGCAGGAATAATATCAAGGTTGGCGTGATCCTGCAGGGAGCGGAGACGCCTTTTATGCAGGAAGTCTTAAAAGGAATCGAGGCTGCCAGAAGGGAAGCGGAGAATCTTGGGGGGACGGTGATCGTTCATACCATTGAGCATCAGAGCGAAAAAGATGTTCTTCTTGCCATGGAGAAGATGCGGGCGGAAGAGGTCAGCGGGATCGCTATGGTTCCTCTGGATGAAGAATGTGTAAAAAAGGAGATTGACCGGTTTGTGGAAGAGTATCATATTCCGGTGGTGACGTTTACTTCGGATGTGGAGGATACGAAGAGGCTTTGTTTTGTGGGGCAGAATGGTGTGCAGTGTGGCCGTGCGGCTGCCGGGCTTATGGGGGAGCTGACTGGTGGCAGAGGAAAAGTGGCTATTATTTCCGGTTACAGGACGAATACTTCTCTGAGCAGCAGGGTAACCGGATTCCGTGAGGAGATGGCACGGAAGTATCCTGGAATTGAGATCATTGGGCCGGAGTATTGTTTTGAGGAGAATGTGCGGGCCAGAGAGATTACAGAGAGGATTTTTGAGAAAGTTCCGGATATTGGTGGGATTTATCTTACTTCTCACGGTGAGGAGGGTGTGTGCCGGGCCATCGCGGAGGCTGGTAAGATGGGGCTGGTGAAGATGGTGGCTAATGATTTTATGGGGCGGAATTATGAACTGATGCGGGAAGGGTTTATTCATTTTCTGATCGGGCAGGATGCCAGGATCCAGGGGTATGAGCCTGTGATGATCTTGCTGCGGCTGCTGTTTAATGGGGAGGAACCGGATAGAGAAAAGATGTTTACGGAGATTTATATAAGAAATGAGTATACGATTCCGGAGGGGAGACACTGACATGGGGGTGTCTCCTTTTTTGTGCGGATACGGACGCCGTGGAAGGGGATGTTGTCTGGTCTGCGGCTTTGTCGGGGGCTGGATGCCAGTGAAAATGTGGTGTCTGGATGGAAAAGTGTGAGGATATGTTGGAATTGTTGTGGTGAAGTTGACCTAAAAATATTACATATTATGGCTAAAAATAGTTCTCGTCATTTTTAATAGAAAAAAGATGGTAATATTGTACAATATTAGGGGTTGCGATTTGTTGGTTACGATGATATTATATTAAGCATAAAGAGCGTGTTCGGACACGCAAGAAGATAACATTGGGAAAATAAATCAAAAGGAGATCAAAACTATGATTAAAGTTGGTATTATCGGAGCAGGTAGAATTGGTAGAGTTCATATCACCAGTATCACAACAAGGGTACCGGATGCAGTGATCAAGACTGTTGCAGATCCGTTCTTAAATGATGAGACTGCTGCCTGGGCTAAGAGCATGGGTGTTGAGCATACTACTAAGGATTACAAGGAGATCATCAACGATCCTGAGATTTCCGCAGTTCTGATCTGTTCTTCTACAGATACTCATTCTCCGATCTCTGTTGAGGCTATCAAGGCTGGCAAGCATGTTTTCTGTGAGAAACCGATCGATCATGATATTGCCAAGATCAAAGAGGTTATCAATGCTCTTGAGGGAACAAATCTGAAATATCAGGTTGGTTTTAACAGAAGATTTGACCACAACTTCGAGTCTCTTCAGAAGGCTGTTGCTGCTGGTAAGGTTGGTAAACCGGAGATCATCAAGATTACTTCCCGCGATCCTGAGCCACCTAGCATTGATTATGTTAAAGTTTCCGGTGGTATGTTCCTGGATATGACGATTCATGATTTTGATATGGCTCGTTTCCTTGCAGGCTGCGATGCAACAGAGGTTTATGTTCAGAGCGCGAACCTGGTTGACCCGGCTATCGGTGAGGCTGGAGATGTTGATACCGCTGTTATTACACTTCAGATGGAGAACGGTGCAATTGCTGTTATCGATAACTGCAGAAGAGCTTCCTATGGATATGACCAGAGGGCTGAAGTATTCGGTTCTGATGGTATGGCAGCTATTTCCAACGACAGCCAGTCTTCTACCGTGATCAGCAATGCTGAAGGCGTTACAGGTGAGAAACCGATGTTCTTCTTCCTTGAGAGATACATGGATGCTTACGGTAAAGAGGTTGCAGCATTTATCGATGCGATCGTTAATGATAAAGAGACACCTCTGAATGTTTACGATGGTCTGAAACCGGTATTAATGGGTCTTGCAGCTAAGAAATCCAGCGAGGAGCACAGACCGGTTAAGATTTCTGAGATTATGGAATAATTCAAATAATAAAGGAGAATCGACCAATGTTTGATAAGAATAAAGTAAAACTTGGTATTGCACCAATTGCATGGACAAACGATGATATGCCGGACCTTGGTAAAGAGAATACTTTTGAGCAGTGTGTCAGTGAGATGGCTCTCGCAGGCTTCACAGGTTCCGAGGTTGGTAACAAATATCCGAAAGATCCGGAAGTTCTCAAGAAAGCTCTTGAGCTTCGTGGTGTTGAGATCTGTAACCAGTGGTTCTCAAGCTTCCTGATCACCAAACCATTTGAGGAAGTTGAGAAAGAGTTCCGTGCACAGCTTACATTCCTGAAAGCTATGGGTGCCAAGGTTATCGGTGCTTCTGAGCAGAGCTACAGTGTTCAGGGTCAGCTGGATACTCCGATCTTTGGTCACAAATATGTAATGAATGACCAGGAATGGGATACTTTCTGTACAGGCATGAACAAACTTGGTAAGATCGCAAAAGAGGAGTATGGCATTGCCCTTACTTTCCATCACCATATGGGAACTGTTGTACAGAGCCTTGAGGAAGTTGACCGTATGATGGAGAATACAGATCCTGAGTATGTAAGCCTTCTTTTTGATACCGGTCACTTTACATACTGTGGAGAGGATCCGCTTGAAGTTGTTAAGAAATATGTTCACAGAATCAAACATGTTCATCTGAAAGATATCCGTCCGGAAGTTGTTGAGCAGGTTAAGAAAGAGAACATGAGCTTCCTTGCAGGTGTAAGAGCTGGTGCTTTCACAATTCCTGGAGATGGATGCATTGACTACGATCCAATCTTCAAAGTTCTGGAAGATGCAGGATATGAAGGATACATGGTCGTAGAGGCTGAGCAGGATCCGGCTAAAGCCAATCCGCTTGAGTATGCGATCCGTGCAAGAAAATTCATTGCAGAAAAGACTGGATTATAAAGAATAAAAATATAAATCAGACGGAAAAAGCGGTATCGGCCAGAAGTGCGTGGACACCGCTTTTTCTGTAAAGATGTATAAACAGTGTACGATAAACAGGACAGGAGGACCGATCATGGCACTTGTGAAAATGAAAGATCTGCTGAAGCGTGCCGAGGAGAAGAACATTGGCTGTGGTGCTTTCAGCGTTGGTAATATGGAGATGGTAAAAGGTGCGATCCGTGCCGCAGAAGAACTGAACACACCGATCATCCTTCAGATCGCGGAGGTCCGTCTCAAAAATTCCCCGCTTCATCTGATGGGACCGATGATGGTACAGGCTGCAAAGGAAGCCAAGGTGGATGTGGCTGTCCATCTGGATCATGGCCTTACTTTTGAGACCGTTGACAAGGCTCTGGAACTTGGATTTACATCCGTTATGCTGGATGCGTCCACCCTTCCTTTTGAGGAAAATATCGCCAAGGTAAAAACTGTTGTAGAGAAAGCCCGGAAATACGGAGCAACTGTAGAGGCTGAGCTTGGACTGGTTGGCGGAAGCTAGGATGGCAGCTGTGATCATGGTATCCGCTGCACAGATCCGGACGATGCGGTTGTTTATGCAAGAGAGACAGGTATCGATGCCCTTGCGGTTGCCATCGGTAATGCTCATGGCAACTATCCGGTAGCACCGACTCTCGCTTTTGATGTACTGGAGAAGATCCATGAGAAAGTGGATATTCCGCTGGTTCTTCATGGTGGCAGTGGTATCACAGACAAAGATTTCCAGAGAGCCATCTCTCTTGGTATCCGTAAGGTGAATATTGCCACAGCAAGTTTTAACAGTCTGACTGCCCATGTGGAGAAATATATGGCATCTACAGACAAGCATAATTTCTTTGATCTCAATGAAGCTATGGTTCAGGGTACTTATGAGAATGTGAAGAGACATATTCTTGTATTTAACGAGCCATATCAGGCATAAATCGAGGATTTTCTTGTAAAAAAAGGCAAGGTTTGATAAGATGTTCTCAGTGAAAATAACTGGGAACATCTTTTTTGTGCCCGTAAAAGAGGAGAGATAAAAATGGAACAGAAAGAGACTGTCTGTTCAGTTGCAAAGAAATGCGGTGGCTGCCGGTATCAGGGCGTGCCATATGAAGAACAGCTTCGCAAAAAACAGAAAATTACAGAAGGTCTGCTGAAAAAATTTGGCAAGGTAGAATCGATCATTGGGATGGAAGATCCCTATTATTATAGAAATAAAGTCCATGCTGCATTTGGCCGTGACCGAAAAGGAAATGTGATATCCGGAATCTATGAGGAGAAGAGCCACAGGATCGTTTCTGTGGACGACTGCATGATCGAGGATAAAAAGAGCCAGGAGATCATCCGTACCATCCGTGGCATGCTGAAATCTTTCAAGATCAAGACTTACGATGAGGATACCGGGTATGGACTTCTCCGTCATGTAC
>CAVEKJ010000156.1:1555-5234 GCA_963616205.1 Prevotella sp. | reverse complement strand
TATTTAGTGTTGACACTGGCATTGGGCCAGAGTAGAATAAAAAAACAGAAAAAGGAAATTCTTGCAAAGCTGTTTGTTTGATACAAGCAGCTTTTTTCAAAGGAAAAAGTGAATAATAATAAAAGTGCAGAATATCAGAAACACAGGTAAATTTATCAGGAGGAAAAAATAATGCCAGGATATCTGATTAAAGATACAACAAAAGAAGAACGCAAACAGATTGTAGAGGAATCTCTCGGAAATATTTCCGCAAACTGCGATGGATGTATGGCGAGACTTGCGGATATGTATCAGGATTATATTGACGGGAAGAAAGAGATTCGTGAGATTAATATGGAGTTCAATGCCAGATATGTCCGCGGAGATATGGATAAAGAGGAGAAAAAAAGCTGCCCGATGTAGGGAACGGAGATTGACAGAACCATGGATCAAAATGAAGTAAAATATGATAAGCTGCTGAAAATCAAAACCACCAGCCGTGACGATTCCAGATCGGATCAGTACTGTTATCCATATGAGCCAACGCCGTACTCTGTACTGGAACGGCTGGCTTATTGTGGATATCTGGGGAAAAAGAACCATCTGGTCGACTATGGATGTGGAAAAGGCAGGGTGGATTTTTTCCTGTCCTGGCAGATCAGATGCCGGACGACAGGTGTGGAGTACGATGAACGTATGATAAAAGCAGCAGAAGAAAACAGGCAGAGGGCCGTTTACGGTGCAAAAATATCTTTCATATTAGAGAATGCATCCACTTTTCAGGTGCCGGAATCTGCGGATCGGTTTTATTTTTTTAATCCGTTTTCTGTGGAAATACTGAGAAGCGTCATTGGACGCATACGGGAATCCTGGTATGAAAAAACAAGAGAGCTGCTGCTGTTTTTCTATTATCCATCTGACGAATATATCTCATATCTGATGACTGTAGAAGAACTGGAATTTCTGGATGAGATCGACTGCCAGGATCTTTTTGCTGGAAAAAATCCGAGGGAGAGGATATTGGTGTTTCAGGTGGGAGATGAGTAAATATTTACGGTTTTACTTGTCGAAATTTGCGATAAAAAACAAAGGCGCATTCATTGACATTAAGCATAAAAACAAGGTATTATGATTATAATAAAAATGAAAAGGAGGTAGCGCCGTGGCTGTATTTGCAAGATCAAATGACAAAATAGTAAAGGTAGAAGCGAAAGATTCCAGAGATTTTATTAAAAGATTTAATCAGCATGTAATTACGAAAGAGCAAACAGAATTATGTAAGACAGCAGGGCGGCTCTTTAAGCATGGAAGAAAAAAATAACTATAATACATCACGTAAATATATCCCAAACTTTAATCCTGATATTGTTAGGTTGACTGAACAATATCAGGATTATTTTCAATCGTTTAATGCTGGATTGGAAAATGAAAATTTTACTGAATTTCTTCGAAATGGAGAATGGGAAGAGTATTTACAGGATAAAAATGGTGTGACTTTTATTGTTTTTGATAATATTTCTGAGAATGAGAAGAAAGTAGTTGCATATTACACTATTTGTGCAGGTGCAATTCCTTATACAGACAGATGGTTAATTCCAGAAGAGGAACGTGATGAGACAGGAAAAGAATATGATGAAGAGGAATGCGGGATATCAGCAGTTGAAATAAAAATGTTCGCAGTGTCAGAGGAATATCAGGATTTATTTTTTTCTTATGGAGGATACGAAAAACCAATAGCAGCGTGGATCTTACATGCGATCATTGATTCAATCAGAGAACTGACAATTACAACACTTGCGGCTAAGACTATTTTTTTGCAGGCAGTGCCAGAGGCGGAACAATTTTACATAAATAATGGTTTTGATTATGTACAGACCGGTATGCATGCTTTTCATACAGTTGATTCAGAATTCAAGGCAATGTATCTCCCTTTTGTTGAGTTAAAAATTCATTATGATAAATAAAAAGGACAGGAAAAACAACATGATAAAACTAATCGCAACAGACGTAGACGGAACTCTTGTAAAAGACGGAACCATGACGATCAATCCGGAATATATGACAGTGATCCGAAAGCTAACGGAGCAGGGCGTCACATTTGTGGTGTGTTCCGGGCGGCAGTATGCCAGTGAGAGGAAGCTGTTTGAACCGGTGAAGGATCTGGTGTATTTTGTGTCGGATGGGGGTACGGTGATCCGCAAGAATGATAAAATTCTCAAGGTGCACACTCTGCCGGATGAAATGTGGAAGAGAATGCATCACATGGTAAAAGAAAAAATGCCGGAATGTGACTGCTTTATTGCCACACCGGAATGCTGTTATGCGGAGAATGAAAATGGAAGAATGTTCCGCTGGCTCAGAGATTCTTACGGCTATGATATGAGAAAAGTGGACAACCTTTCTTACCTTGAGGGAAAACAGGTGTTAAAGTTTTCTGTCTATCATCCGGAACGGTGTGAGGAACTTTGTGCTCCATATTTTACACCGGCGTGGAAGGACAAGGTGACACTGGCAGCGGCTGGAAAGGAATGGATGGACAGCACTCCAACCGAAGGTGAGAAGAGCAGAGCTGTTGAATTTATTCAGCAGAGACTGAGGATTTCTCCGGAGGAAACCTGTACATTCGGAGATAATCTCAACGATATTGCCATGCTTCAGAAAGCAGGAATGAGCTATGCGGTGGCCAATGCCAGAGAGGAAGTGCGGGCAGCAGCTAAAGGAGTATGCCCATCTTACAGTGAAGATGGAGTGTTACAGATTTTACGGAAAATCGGAGGTATGTAAGCCGTTCTTGTTTTGCGTGTATACAGTACAAAGACAGTATACACGCAAAAATTTGTTGTGCGAAATACATAAAAATCACAGTCACCAATTATGCGGAATCCACAAGATTCCGCTTTCTTTAAAATAATAGGGCAAATGTCCTGTTGAAGAAAACGGGGCTGAGTATAATTAAAACCATGAAAACCAAGTGTACATTTGCTTTCAGAAAAAAGCAGGCAGAAGAGAAAATATGATTGAATTGGAAAAACTGGGCAGAATGATGCCAGAAGAAAAACGAAAAGAGCTTCGAACACTTCTTGCTCATGCACCGGCCTCACTCATGGAGAGCGCAGAGGTGGTACATATAGCAAAAAATACGGTATTTATTGATGCCGGTGAAGAAGCGGAAAGACTCTATATTCTGGTCAGAGGCAGGGTAAAAGCAGCGGATTACAGAGTGAATGAGGTAGTATACGACTATACATGGTTTGAACCTATCGAACTGTTCGGAGCCATGGAATTTTATATGGGTTATCACAGATATATTACCACACTGATCACGATGACTGACTGCACACTGATCACTTTTACAAAACAGGCATTTCGGCAGTGGATCGAAAAAGACGTATCCACCATGCTGGAACAGGTTCAGGTGATGATGAAACGTCTGAACGATCAGTCCAGGAAGGAACGGACATTTATGTTCCTTTCCGGTCAGGAGCGGCTGATGTATCTGCTGACACAGATCTACCGGGAACATGGAAAAGAAGGGGAATGTCTGGTGCAGATGACCCAGGAAGAACTTGCCAATCAATCAGGAATCAATCTTCGGACTGCAACAAGAGCCATACAGCGTTTATGTGATGAAGGAAAGCTGACCAGAAAGCAGAGAAAGCTTTTTATCAGTGAGACGCAGTGTATGGAAATGGAGAAAAAC
>CAVEKJ010000156.1:0-1545 GCA_963616205.1 Prevotella sp. | reverse complement strand
ATAGGTCAATGATAAGCAATTTGCTATATTCGGAAATGGAGAAAAACTTAAAAGCGATTGTAGACGGAGGTAATAACAATGGTGGAGAAGAAGAAAATCATTTTAGACTGTGATCCTGGACATGATGACGCGATTGCAATTATGCTTGCGGCAAAAAGCGAGCTGATCGATCTTCTGGGAATTTCCGTAGTAGCAGGAAACCAGACAATCGAAAAAACAGTAAGAAACGCACTGAATGTATGCCAGTATCTGGGACTGGATGTGCCGGTATATCAGGGCTGCGGACAGCCGATGATCCGGAACAAGCCGGAGGTAGCAGGCGATATCCATGGAGAATCCGGACTGGACGGCCCGACTTTTGCACCACTTACAAAGAAAAAAGAAGAGAAACATGGTGTACAGTTTATCATTGATACACTTCTTGCTTCTGACGGGGATATCACAATGGTAACCACAGGACCAATGACCGACCTTGCCATGGCTATGCGTCTCTGCCCGGATATTATCCCGAAGATTAAGGAAATTGTTCTGATGGGTGGCTGCTATCAGCTTGGAAACGTCACACCGGCAGCAGAATTTAATGTAATCACCGATGCAGATGCTGCTCACGTAGTTTTCACAAGCGGAAGAAAGATCGTGATGGCAGGTCTGGATGTTACCAGAAAAGTACTCTGCTATCCAGAGATCATCGAGCGTATGGGCAAACACAAAAATCCGGCAGGCCAGCTGTTTGTGGATCTGATGACGTTCTTCAGCAAGACACAGAAAGAAGTGTACGGCTGGGAAGGCGGCCCTCTTCATGATCCGGTAACCATCGCATATCTGATCGACCCGACTGTACTGACCCTGAAAGAAATGTATACAGAGATCGATATTCGCAGCACACAGAGCTATGGAAGAACAAACTGCGATTTCTTCCATTATTCCGATAACAAACCAAACAGTTTTGTAGCCATTGATATTGATACTCCGAAATTCTGGGATATCGTAGAGCGTGGAATAGAGGCTTATAACTGATGAAAATACTCAATTTTGGTTCCATGAATGTGGACAATACCTACCGCGTAAAAAGTATTGTGAAACCCGGAGAGACCATTGCGTCCTCCGGGATCGACCAGAACTGTGGCGGGAAAGGCCTGAATCAGTCAGTGGCTCTTGCAAGGGCAGGAATGGAGGTAACTCATGCCGGACTTGTGGGAGATGATGAAAATGGAAAAATCCTTGTGGAAATGCTTAAGGAAGCAGGTGTAGATACCGGAAAGATTCAGGTGGTTCCCGGAAAAAGCGGTCATACGGTAATTCAGGTCGATGAACATGGACAAAATTCCATTATTCTTTTTGGAGGAGCTAACCGCAGAATCTCTGAAACATATATTGATGAAGTTCTGGAAGATATACAGGCAGGAGAGCTGCTGCTTCTTCAAAATGAGATCAGTAATCTTCCGTATCTTCTGTCCAGGGCAAAAGAAAAAGATCTGAAGATAATCCTCAATCCATCACCCATGGAAAGCTATCTCCAGGATCTGGATCTGACCTGTGTGGATC
>CAVEKJ010000155.1:0-5339 GCA_963616205.1 Prevotella sp. | reverse complement strand
TAATGCCCGGTGTATTCTTCTTTATATTCCTGGCTGTATCCCATAGCATCAATTCCCGCCTGAAGATGCGCCGCATCTGTATAGGCATTATGAGGAGCTTTCCTGTCTGTCGTTCGGAAAAAGGCAAGCTTGCCCATCTGGATCCCGTTAAGGTTATCGATCACATGCTGTTCCAGATAAGGCAGCGCATAGGCAGCCTGTCCGTAGTGGGCATAGATCGCGTTAAACTCATTGGCATAAAAAAGGTAATAATCGCGGCAGCTGCGCACGGAACCGATCCGTTCCAGCTCGTCGTAATCTTCGAGAATGCACATAAGACGGGTAATGTTTCCTTCTACCGGTGCTTCATATACAACACCTGCATGTCCGATACCACTCTGTGGGGCACCGGTACTGTTGTTGCCCATCATCACGGCAACCGGGCGCCTTCTGCCAATGCTCTCCGGAACATTTTCGCCGGTAAGGTAGCTCTTTACCTGGGTTTCTGCCTCTTTTTCCTCATTGGGGACAAAACCTACCAGATCCTGTCCTGCTCCGAAAGCGGGAACTGTCTGGGCAATGCAGATGCATGCTGCTGTGATACCTGCCAGGATACCTGTCTTTTTCATTCTCATATATTACCTCCTTTTCTTCTGGCGGAATTATCTTTCCACTTAACTTCTTGGGGGGGGATGGATCACCGCAGATCTCTTCTCAGCGGTTGATCCCCAGCTCTTTCAGAGCTGCTGCCTGTTTGGCTTCCATGACTTTTGCCTCATCTTCTGTCATGTGATCGTATCCCAGAAGATGCAGCATACTGTGTGCGACCAGGAAACAGAACTCTCTTGTCACACTATGTCCGTATTCCTCTGCCTGAGCAAAAACCTTCGGCACGGAGATCATGATGTCTCCCAGAAGAAGCTCATCGCTGTCCAGATCAAAATAGGACTCATCTTCTTCCACAACGGAATAATCTGCCGGCGTCTCAAAAGGGATCATGGGAAATGACAGAACATCGGTGGGTGCCTGGATATTCCGAAATTCCGTATTTACCCTCTTGATCTCCTCATTGTCTGTAAGGACAAGATTGACCTGTCCGTCATAGGGACATTTTTCCATCTCCAGAACCTTGTCTGCGACCTGGGACGCAAGGGCGGCATAGTCAATGCCAAGCTCCTGATCGGTCTCATATTCAATATTTATGGTCATCTTCTGTACTCCTTATTCTTCACAAAATACCTGTCATCTTTTTTGGATTTTGAAGGTTTCTGTTTTTTCTCATAATCGTCATATGCCTGTACGATCTGCTGTACAAGGGGATGACGTACAACATCCTTGCTGGTCAGCTGACAGAATCCGATATCGTCGATCTTTTTCAGTACCTTCATGGCCACATCCAGGCCGGATGCCGCATCTTTGGGAAGGTCTTTCTGGGATGCATCTCCTGTGATGATCACCTTGGAACCGAAACCGATCCTGGTCAGGAACATCTTCATCTGGGCAGGGGTGGTATTCTGCGCCTCATCCAAAATGATAAAGGCATTATCCAGTGTACGTCCTCTCATATAGGCAAGAGGCGCAACCTCAATGAGGCCTTTTTCCATGTTTTTGGCAAAACTGTCTGCGCCCATGATCTGATAGAGTGCATCATAAAGGGGGCGAAGGTACGGATCAACCTTGCTCTGCAGATCTCCTGGAAGGAATCCCAGCTTCTCTCCTGCCTCAATAGCCGGTCTGGTAAGAATGATCCTGGAAACTTCTTCATTGCGGAAAGCAGTCACTGCCATAGCCATGGCAAGATAAGTCTTGCCGGTTCCTGCCGGTCCTACGCCAAACACGATCATCTTCTTACGGATCTGTTCCACGTAATCCTTCTGTCCAAGTGTCTTGGGCTTGATGGGTCTGCCCTGTATGGTATTACAGATAAAATCCCTGTCGATCTCCTCCATCACGGAGCCGATCTTCTCCATGGCAAGGGAAAGTGCGTAATTCACATTCTGCTGTGTGATGGTATTGCCTCTGCCCGCAAGTGTGTTCAGTTCCTCCACGATCGCCTTCGCCTGTGTGGCTCCTTCCTGGCTTCCCAGGATCTTAAGGGAACCGTCACGGAAGATCATGGTTACGTTCAGAGTACGTTCGATCAGCTTCAGATGCTCGTCAAACTGTCCGAAAATATTCGCCTGGCGGTCTGCCGGCACATCCACATATAATTCGATAATGCTGCTAGCCATCCTCTGGTGTCCTTTCTTTTGGCTGCGTCTTTTTTTCGGTGGGGGCTTCTCTGCCGGTTTTTTCGATGACCGTGAGCGTCCCTCTGCTGACGCAGTCCTGATGATTTATTTCTATTTTAACATTATTTTCAGATATTTGAACCCCTTTTTCTATTAATTTTTCTTCATAAATATAAAGCTTCTGGATCGCCAGTTTTTTTGCGGCTTCTTCGGTCAGCTTTTCTTTCTGTGTTTCATAGGAGCTGATCCGGATGATCCCAAAGGAAACAGGAAATCGAAAATTCCCGGTATCAAGAAGGGGGTGCCTGTCGATCAGACGCTCTTCGTCTTTTTTTGCAGAGGAAGAAAGATCCAGGAACCAGTTTCCCGCCTGGAAAAAAAATCTCGTTTTTTTCTTTCCCTTCAGGGTCTTCTTCTGCTCAACAACAGGAAATGTATCATAATAGGCAATGGTATGGCGGATGTAAATGTCTGCATCCGCCCGGACATATTCATAGCGGACGACCTCCTGGCTGTCATCCGTAATGTTCACGATCCCGGATATCAGTTCCTGTCCTTTCTTTATTTCGTCTCCTGCCTGTACAAGTGGAGTTCCCTGACGCGCGACCATAGAATCCACCACTCCGTCCAGGGTAGAAAACAAACTGCAAGATCTTTCCGTGTTGTCTTCTCTGGTTTTTGCATCTCCTTCCCGGATCTCAAGCTTTAATCCGGTTCCCGAAAATCCGGCTGACACCCAGGTGATCTCCGGAAATTCTCTGCGCAGGGCATCTGCAAGTAAACTGCAATGAACATTTTTTCTGGCTATTCCAAAATGGATCCCCTGCTCTTTCAGAAAGTCCATCAGCTGCGGTGTTGGATTTAAGATGTTCCCTTCGATTTCTACGCTCCACACTCTCCCGGACAGAAAAAAAAGAAGGCAGAGTACTGCCAGAAAACCTGCGGGCAGAATTTTTCTTCTTTTACACAGCAACAGAAAAAATAATGGACCTCTTTTTTTCAGAATATGGATATGTACCCCTGTTTTTCTACGCAAAGGAGCAACCCTTAAAAAATCTGCCACTTTCATTGTCATCCGGATCTCTGCTTCATCGGTACGGATGATCTTTTTCAGTTCCATTTCCCTGCCCCTGCACAGATTTACAAAGCGCTGGCACTGCTGGCCTTTTACAGACACTCGCACATAACCTGGGATCATCTTTTCTTCCCCTCCTCCAGCGTGATGCTTTTGATCTGTCCGCGCACACACAGCTCCAGGGGTGTGTAGCAGGGGATCACAAGCTTTTCCCCGCGGATCACAAGTCTGCCGGATGAAGTGAGTATCTGGATCTCTTCTTTTGTGTAACTCTGGATATTCCGGTAATTTTCGATCACTGCCCGGCGCTTTCCTGTAAGGATCACCTGCACCTCCCGAAACGCCGGTTCACCGGGAAGTTCCAGAAAATCTGACATTTTTTTCATAAAGAAATCCTCCGGCTTTTATCACTAATCTATGCCGGAGGATTTCTTCTTATGTATTTGGGACAGTGTCGGATACTGCTGTCTTTTATCTGCGGATCAGCACCATGGAAAACCAGAGGATGGTATTTCCGCCCAGATTGTACTCCATTGCTTCCCGCTCCACGATCTCACTGACTACTACGCCATAACTTTCCAGGCAGGGATGCATATGTTCCGGAAAACGGCAGGGTTTTCCGTCCAGATAAGCACATCTCTTGCAGTAATCACAGGATTCTGTGGAAAGGGTAAAGGTCTCATAGCCTTCTCCCTCCAGAAAATCCCGTACTTTCTCTGTAAGATCTTCATGCGCCATTCTGGTAGAAAGCATCTCTTCCATGTTCATGATATCGGATACTTCCGCAACGCTGGAAAAGAAAACGGCTTTCGGGTAACTGCGGATCTTTTTTTCACATTCCGGCAGCTCTCCCACCGCCGGGGGACAGGCCCAGGTACTTCCATAACGTTCACATTCCTGTTTACAGATCGTTCGCACACGTGACTGTACTGCAATATCCCTGGTATCCAGAACACGATATTCAAAAATAGGATACTGGGAAATAAACTCGTCAAATTTTTCTTTTATATCGTTCATACTTTTAAGATCTCCTGTTCTCCAAAAAGGCTCATGACCGCAGCCTCATAATCACCAAAATGCTGGGATTTCTTGATCTTTTTCAGATATTTGGCATAATTTGTAAAAGCTGGTGCCATATAACTCCACAGTTCTTTCATACGAAAAAGTACATTTCGTTCTCCGGAGAGATATTCCTGATAATCCCGGTAAATACGGTCATGAAACTGCCGCAGTTTTTTCTTATATTCTGCCTGAGGATCCTTTTCGGACTCTCTCTGCATGATCGCATTCAGAAGATATGGCCTTGCGATCACGCCCCTTCCATACATGAAACTGTCTGTATCCGGAAATCTTTCCCGGATTTCCTGATATGCTTCCACTGAAAAAATGTCTCCGTTGTATCCCAGCGGAATATCCAGCTTCTTCCCGGCTTCTTCAAACAGTCCATATCTGGGAGTTCCTTTGTAATGATCCTTCAGAAGCCTGGGATGGATGATCAGCTCCTTGATGGGATACTTCCCGTAGATCTCAAGAAGACGTTCCCAGTCTTCCTCATAATCCGTTCCCACTCTTGTCTTAATGGAGATCTCCATATCTGTCTTTTCAAAGATCTCATCCAGAAACCGTTCCAGTTTGTCCGGCTCCCCTAAAAAACCAGCGCCCTTCCCCTTTGCAGTGACTGTTCCTGACGGACATCCCAGATTCAGATTTACTTCTTTATGTCCGTATTCATCCCGGAAAATATGTGCAGTCTTGATAAAATCCTCCGCATTATTGGTCAGGATCTGGGGAATCACCGGGAGATTTCCGTTGGTCTCCGGTGATACTTCTTTGATCTCTTTGCTGCTGAGACGTTTATTGGGCTTTGCCGTGATAAAAGGAGTAAAATATTTATCCATGGGATAAAAACAGTCATGGTACGCATTCCGGTAGACCCAGTTGGTAACGCCCTCCATAGGTGCCAGATAATTCTTCATCACTTCTCCTCCTTCATGCGGAAATAGATCTGTTTTCTTCCGCCGCTTCCGGTAGGGATCCTGCCTGTTTCATAATTC
>CAVEKJ010000154.1:0-5414 GCA_963616205.1 Prevotella sp. | reverse complement strand
ACAATGAACTTTCCAAGAATCTCGCCGTGAGCAGCGAGTTTAATCTGCTGTTCAAGGAAAAGCTGGATGAGGAAATGTATTATATCACCATCGGACGGTGGGAAAAAGAAAAACTGCCCCTGGATCGTGTGAATGAAGCCATCAACACGGTGGAGAAGCTGAACCAGACTACATATCAGGAAGAAAGCATGAAGAGCCTGAAAAATCTTAATGCGTATCTCACAAACCTGAAAAGACGGATGAAGCAGCTGACAGAAATCAAGGAATACGATGCAAGAGTGGAGTTTATGGACAATAACATCCGTATTCTGACCAGCCTTGTCATGCAGGAGATGCAGAATTATATTTACGAAGAATCCATGTACCTTGTAAAAGTGGAATCCCGGCTTGCAAGAAGCAGTACATTGATGGCGGTATTTATGGCTGTGATCTTTACGGTAACAGCAGCGATCCTGCTTCTTCGGTCATTCCGCCTGTCATCCAGCATTACTTCTCCGATTACAAAGATCCTTAAGAATGTCCGTGCCGTGGGAAAAGGAAATTTCCAGGTTGAACCTGTGGAAACGGACAGCAGCGAGATTGGAGAGCTGGATGCCGGTATCCGGAAAATGGCTGGCAGGATCAGCACTCTTGTGGAAAACATAAAAAAAGAAGAGGAAATGCAGCATCTTACCCAGCTGCAGCTGATCCAGGCACAGGTAAGCCCACATTTCCTCTATAATACGCTGGACACTATTGTCTGGCTGATCGAAGGAGGGCAGGAGGACGATGCCCTGGATATGATCTCCAGCCTGTCTGTATTTTTCCGAACATCTCTTTCCAAAGGAAATGATGTGATTCCTCTTTATGAGGAAGAGAGGCATACTTTAAGCTATCTTGAAATCCAGCAGTCCAGATACCGTGACATTATGGAATTTGAGATCCGTATACCGGAAAGCATCCGAAATGTCCAGGTACCCAAACTGACACTGCAGCCACTTGCGGAGAATGCCCTTTATCACGGGATCAAAAACAAGCGTGGAAAAGGCCGGATCTATATTGAAGGAGAGAATCTTGGAGATGATATTTTACTGCGGGTATCGGATACCGGTCAGGGAATGACACCGGAACGGCTTTTGGAAGTGCAGGAAGCGATCCGCACAGGAGAACGGGCTGGTTTTGGCTTGGCAGCAGTATCAGAGCGTATCCGGTTGTATTACGGATCGGATTACGGGATGAAAGTTTCTTCCACAGAAGGGGAAGGAACAGTGATCGAAGTCAGGCTGGCGAAAAAAATCCAACTGAAATCATAAAAAAATTAACTTTTGACCGAAAACAAATAAAATGCTTAACTTTTTTCCGAAAATACTCCATGGAGTTTTTTATTGGAAAGACTATAATAAAGACATCTTAAAAAACAGGGAGGACGTAACAATGAAGAAAAAAATGGTAGCAGCTCTTATGGCAGCAGCAATGGTAGTTGGATGTTTTTCAGCAGTGAACGTGTCAGCAGCTGAGGATGACAAGATCGTGGTTGGTTTTTCTCAGGTAGGTGCGGAATCTGACTGGCGTACTGCAAACACAGAATCCATGAAATCTACATTCTCCGAAGAAAACGGATATGAGCTGATCTTTGACGATGCACAGCAGAAACAGGAGAATCAGCTGACAGCGATCCGTAACTTTATTCAGCAGGAAGTTGATTATATCGTACTTGCACCTGTAACTGAGACCGGATGGGATACCGTACTTCAGGAAGCAAAGGACGCAGGAATCCCGGTGATCATCGTTGACCGTATGGTAGATGTTTCTGATGACAGCCTTTACACTGCATGGGTTGGATCAAACTTCAAACTGGAAGGCCAGAAAGCAATGGCATGGCTGGATGCATTCCTGGAAGCAAAAGGACGTGGCGACGAGGATATCAACCTTGTAGACATCCAGGGAACTATCGGAGCATCCGCTCAGATCGGACGTACAGAAGGATTTGATGAGGCAGTAGAAGCTCATGATAACTGGACAACACTTGCACAGCAGTCTGGTGAGTTCACACAGGCAAAAGGACAGGAAGTTATGGAGTCCATCCTGAAACAGCACGGTGACGACATCGACGTTGTATACTGTGAGAATGATAACGAGGCATTTGGTGCCATCGATGCCATTGAGGCAGCTGGTTACGAAGTAGGTAGTGAAGACGGCCAGATCATGGTAATGTCCTTCGATACTACAAACGCAGGTCTTACCGATACACTTTCCGGAAAGATTACACTGGATACCGAGTGTAACCCACTCCACGGACCACGTGTAGAAGAGATCATCAAACAGCTGGAGGATGGAAAAGAGCCAGAAAAACAGGCATATGTAGATGAGGTTGCATTTGCGGCAGACGATACTGTAACAAAAGTAACGATCGACAAAGATGAGTATGAGATCACACCGATCACACAGGAGATCATCGACGGACGTGCTTATTAATTCAGCGGCATAGGAAAAAGGCATAAAAACAGCACATAAGTAAGACAGAAATCCGGAGCGTGGCAAAAAAATTCGGAGGACCCGGATAAACGTGTCACGCTCCTTTTATGCCCTTTTTTAGGGGTGTAACAGATATTTCAGGGAAAGCAGGTGTAGAACATGGAACAGAACGTAGTATTGGAAATGCGTGATATCAGCAAAAATTTTACCGGTGTACGCGCTCTTTCCCATGTGGATTTTACATTAAGGAAAGGTGAGATCCACGCACTGATGGGAGAAAACGGAGCTGGAAAGTCCACTTTGATAAAAGTGCTTACCGGCGTACACGAATTTGAATCCGGAAGGATCCGGATGGGAAATAAAGACAATCTTATCAATCATTCCCCACAGGAAGCACAAGACAATGGAATCAGCACCGTATATCAGGAAGTCAATTTATGCCCCAACCTTACCGTGGCAGAAAACCTGTTCATTGGCCGTGAACCGAGAAAATTCGGCATGATCGACTGGAAAAAGATGAATGAAAAGGCAAAAGTACTTCTGGAAAGCCTGGATATCCACGTACCGCCAACACAGCAGCTTGAGGAATGTTCCATTGCCATTCAGCAGATGATCGCCATCGCCCGTGCGGTAGATATGAAATGTCAGGTGCTGATCCTGGATGAGCCTACCTCTTCCCTGGATGACGATGAGGTTGAGAAACTTTTCGTGCTGATGCGAAGACTGAGGGACGAGGGCGTAGGAATCGTATTTGTCACCCATTTTCTGGAGCAGGTTTATGCAGTCTGCGACCGGATCACCGTGCTTCGAAACGGCGAGCTGGTAGGAGAATATGAGACAAAAGATCTCCCGAGAGTTATGCTGGTTGCCAAGATGATGGGTAAGGATTTCGATGATCTTGCAGACATCAAAGGTGAGCATACAGGCAAGGCACAGACAGACGGAACTCCGGTAATTGAGGCACAGGGAATCGGACATAAAGGAACCATCAAACCGTTTAATATTTCTATTCACAAGGGAGAAGTCATCGGACTTACCGGACTTCTTGGTTCCGGCCGTTCCGAGCTGGTCCGTGCGATCTACGGTGCGGATAAAGCAGACAGTGGTACTCTGAAAGTAAACGGAAAAGAAGTGAAGATCAACAAACCTCTGGATGCCATGATGCTTGGTATGGCATATCTTCCTGAAGACCGAAAAGCAGAGGGAATCATCGCAGATCTTTCTGTAAGAGAAAACATCATCATCGCTCTGCAGGCGAAACGTGGTATGTTCCATCCGTTAAGCCGAAAAGAGATGGAAGAGGCAGCAGATAAATACATTGATATGCTGCAGATCAAGACCGCAAGCCGTGAGACTCCGATTAAGAGCCTTTCTGGTGGAAATCAGCAGAAAGTGATCCTTGGAAGATGGCTTCTCACGAATCCGGATTATCTGATCCTGGATGAGCCTACACGAGGAATCGATATCGGAACCAAAACCGAGATCCAGAAGATCGTACTGGACCTGGCAGATAAGGGAATGGCAGTAACATTCATTTCCTCAGAGGTGGAAGAGATGCTTCGTACCTGTTCCAGAATGGCAGTCTTAAGAGACGGTGCCAAAGTCGGTGAACTGAACGAAGAGGAGCTTTCCCAGGCCAATATCATGAAAGCAATTGCAGGAGGTGACGAGCAGTGAATAACAGCAAATGGAAAAAAATAACACAGGCAAGGCTGTTTCTGCCCATCGTATGCCTGATCGCAGTTCTTCTTCTGAACGTGATAAAAACTCCGGACTTCTTTAATGTATCCATCCGAAACGGAGTTCTCTATGGTTATATCATTGATGTTATCAACCGTGCATCCGAGCTGGTTATCCTGGCAGTGGGAATGACATTGGTAACAGCTGCATCCGGAGGACAGGATATCAGTGTCGGTGCCATCATGGCGGTAGCAGCTGCTGTATGCTGTCAGATCCTTTCCGGTGGCCAGGCTTCTGTAACACAGTATCAGAATTCCCTGATTCTTGCAGTGATCGCAGCACTTCTTGCGTCTGCTCTCTGCGGTGCGTTTAACGGATTCCTGGTTGCGAAGCTGAACATTCAGCCAATGGTTGCGACTTTGATCCTGTATACCGCAGGACGAGGTATCGCACAGCTGGTAACAAACGGCCAGATCACTTACATTCGTGTGGATTCCTTTAAGATGGCAGGTGGATACATTGGAAAACTTCCGATTCCCACCCCGATCTTTTTCGCAATCTTTGCCGTATTGCTGGTATACCTGATCCTTAACAAGACAGCACTTGGCCTTTACATTGAAAGTGTTGGTATCAACGGAAAAGCTTCCCGTCTTGTGGGATTAAATTCCACCATGATCAAATTCCTTTCCTATGTGATCTGCGGCGTGCTTGCCGGAATCGCCGGACTGGTTGCTTCCAGCCGTATCTATTCCGCAGATGCCAACAATATCGGACTGAATCTTGAGATGGATGCCATCCTTGCGGTAGCACTTGGAGGAAACTTCCTTGGCGGCGGTAAATTCAGCCTGGTAGGTTCCGTGATCGGTGCCTATACCATTCAGGCTCTTACCACAACGCTGTATGCAATGAACGTAAAAGCAGACCAGTTACCTGTATACAAGGCGATTGTAGTTATTATCATCGTAACCCTTCAGAGCGATGTATTCAAAAAATATATTGCCGGACTGAAAGCAAAAAGAACTCCGGCAGCAGAAGGAGGGGCAAAATAATGAAAACACAGAGCAGTATCCAGAAAAAAAGAATGACAGGAACAACCTTCCTCCTTCTGATCACCATCGGACTTTTTATCATCATGTATGCAGCAGGAATGGTAATTTTTGCTGACAAAGGTTTTGCAAAACCGCAGATGTTTCTGAACCTGTTTGTATCCAATGCCGGACTTCTTGTGATCTCCTGCGGACTTACCATCGTAATGATCACCGGAGGAATCGATATTTCCG
>CAVEKJ010000153.1:0-5437 GCA_963616205.1 Prevotella sp. | reverse complement strand
TTTTTGGAACAATAAAAATGGGTAGTATTTGACACTACCAAGGGAATAAGAGGAGGTTTTATATGGAACAGAAATCAAAATTCGATAAAGTAATGGGATCCTGGGACATTCTGGTCATTGCTTTTGGAGCCATGATCGGATGGGGCTGGGTCATCAACTCCGGCGACTGGATCACAACAGCCGGTTTTGCGGGATCTATGATCGCTATGCTGATCGGCGGTCTGATGGTATTTTTTGTAGGACTTACCTATGCGGAACTGACTTCCGCAATGCCACAGTGCGGTGGCGAGCATGTATTCAGTTATCGTGCCATGGGCCCTACCGGATCTTTTGTATGTACCTGGATGATCATTCTCGGATATGTGGCAACTTCCGCATTTGAAGCCACTGCACTTCCGACCGTTATCACCTATCTGTTTCCGGATTTCAATCAGGTATATCTGTATTCCATCGCCGGAAAAGATATTTATCTGACAACGATCGTACTTGGCGTCGGTGTTGCGATCCTGATCACGATCATCAACATCAAAGGTGCAAAAACAGCGGCGATTCTTCAGACAGTTCTGACTGCGATCATTGCCATCGCCGGAATCCTTCTGGTAGTTGGGTCCGCAGTAAACGGTGATGCATCGAATATTACAGGACAGATGTGGGAAAGCGGCGCCGGAAATACACTGGGAAGTGTATTCAAAGTTGCCTGCATGACACCATTTCTCTTTATCGGTTTCGATGTTATCCCTCAGGCAGCTGAGGAGATCAATGTTCCTTATAAAAAGATCGGAAAGATCATGCTGCTGTCCATTTTCCTTGCAGTAGCCTGGTATCTGCTGATTATTTTTGCAGTCTGCTATATCATGCCTCAGAGTGCTATTGCCCAGGAAATGAACTCTCAGAACGGACTGGTTTCCGCAAAAGCCATTGAGATCGCTTTTCGGTCGCCGCTGATGGGCAAGGTTCTGATCATCGGAGGCTTATGCGGAATCATCACTTCCTGGAACTCTTTCCTTATGGGAGGAAGCCGTGCCCTGTACTCCATGGGCGAATCTCTGATGATCCCGAAGATGTTTGGAAAGCTTGGGAAAAACAAAACGCCGGAAGCAGCCATTATCCTCTGCGGAATTGCCTGTGTGGCAGCACCGTTCTTTGGAAGAGGAGTTCTGGTATGGCTGGTTGACGCAGCATCTTTTGGCTGTGTCATTGCATACATGTTTGTGTCCATTTCGTTCTGTATCCTTCGGAAAAAGAAACCGGAAATGGAGCGGCCATATAAAGTAAAAGCAGGTGGCTTTGTAGGCACCATGGCAGTGATCATGGCCGGATTTATGACACTTCTGTACATTATTCCTGCATCTTTTTCCGCTGCGCTGGTATGGCAGGAGTGGATCGTAGTTGGCATCTGGCTGGCACTTGGAGTATTCTTTTACTTTTATTCCAAGAAAAAATACGGTACGGAGTTTGGCCGTGATATCTTTATCGTAGATGAGACAAAAGCTGCACCGGAGGAACCGGTTGCACTTCCGGATGCAAAATATCCGGACAGACATTTTGTGGTTACGGTTGGCTGTGAGTACGGAAGCGGCGGACCGGAGATTGCACGTATGGTTGCGGATTATTTTGGAATTGAGTATTACGACAGAGATCTGGTAGACAAGGTTGTACAGGAGATCGGTGTTGACAAAGGACTGGTAGAAGAAGCCGACACCAGGATCGGTGTCCGCTATGCTTTTGATACATCCTACGGTGTCCGCTACGCAAACCTTTCCAACCGTGTTATTGACGCTCAGTTCCAGGCTATCCACGAATTTGCAAAAAATTCCTGTGTGATCGTAGGCCGAAGCAGCGATTACATCTTAAAAGACACTTCTGACGTTATGAACGTGTTTATCTATGCACCAAAAGAAGACGAGATCGCAGCTGTGGTAAAGAAAACCGGACTGAATCAGCATAAGGCAGAGGAAGAATGGGAAAATGTAGAAAAATCCCAGCATGCAAGACATGAGTATATCACCGGCAAAAAACGTGGTGACCGTCATACCCGTGATATCCTCTTAAACAGCAGCCTCCTCGGATGGGAGGCAACCGCACAGTTTATTGAAGAACTGGTGGAGCGGAAATTTGATCTGAAGGATGAGAAAGAGACGTTAAAAGAGGCATGAATTTAAAACTGTTCTTTCAGGAACTCCGCAAATTCTTCCACATAATAACCGGAATTATCTTTCTTCCAGAAAGCACAGTAAGTTTTTCGGACAGGTTCCCCATTGCGGTACAGGGGAATCCGGCTGACACTGGTGTCGAACCAGGCCTGTTCTCCGATTACATCCACCGGAAGGTAACCCTGGCCTGTGACAATCTTTAATCGGGCTTCCGGGGTGGTATCCGCAAACAGAAATTCACCTTTCAGACCGATAATTTCTTCGTAATAGCGCTGTTCTTCCTGCTGTCCGGAAGGATTGATCACCAGGATGCAGGGGGTATTTTTAAGGTCGGAAATTTCCAGATGGGGAAGCTGGCTTAAAGGATTTCTGGAAGAAATCTCAATAAAAATACTGCTTTCTGAAAGCACTACATTGTTATAGGCATCAGAAAATGCCCGGCGCTGGTCATTCAGTGCCAGATCAATGGTATGGTCTTCCATGGCGTGGTACATTTCTTCGTGGCTTCCTACTTTGACCTGAATCTCAACAGAAGGATATTTTTCGGAAAAAAGAGCGACTGCCTGGGAAAGTTCATTTCCAGAATAGCCTTTGTAGTATCCAATCCTCAGAACGGCATGATCATTATCAGCGATTTTTCGGGTTTCCCGGATAAGTTGCTGGACATCGCCAAGGATCACCAGGCTTTTTCGGTAAAAATGTTCTCCCGCAGGAGTGAGAGAAAAGGTGCGGTTATGGCGGTTCAGAAGTTTTACACCAAGTTCCTCTTCCAGCCTTTTGATCTGCTGGGAAATGGCAGACTGGGAAACATGGCACTGTTCCGCAGCAAGATAAAAATTTCCGTTTTCGATCACTGCCTGTAAATATTCGATCTGGCGCAGTAGCATGGCTTATCCTCCTACTTTGAGTCCTGTTTTTTGTACAGTATAAAGTATACATGAAAATGTGTGCGTTACTATACAAAAAACGGGACTTTTTTGTATTTCTATTATATATTGATTACTTAAACTTATCAATATAAGAAGTATAAAGAATTGATTGAAAAGCCATACGTAGGTAAAATAAGGGCAGATAAAAGAAAAAGGCATCTGAGAATGTCTGGATGGAGGTATTGAAATGTCAGAGAATTTAATTATCTATTATTCACGTACCGGAGAAAATTACGTAAACGGAAACATTAAAAACCTGAAAAAAGGAAACACAGAGATCTGTGCGGAGTTTATTAAGGAAGCAGTAGGCGGAGATCTGTTTGAAATCCGTACCATGAAAGAATATGCAGAAGATTATAACACCTGTATCGCAGAGGCAAAAGAAGAACTGCATGCAAACGCACGTCCGAAACTTCTTCAGTATCTGGGAAATATTGATGCATACAAAAATATCTTTGTGTGTGGCCCGTGTTGGTGGGGAACCTACCCGATGGCAGTTTTTTCCCAGCTGGATAAACTGGATTTCACAGGAAAAAAAGTGATGGCGCTGATGACTCATGAAGGAAGCGGAATGGGAAACAGTGAGCGGGATCTTAAAAAAATCTGCAAAGGTGCAGAGTTTGGTACAGGCATCGCAATCCACGGAGCAGATGCTGCAAAGTCACAGAAGGCAGTTGCAGACTGGGCAGTAAAAAGCGCGAAATAAGAAAGGACAGATATCATGAGTAAAAAAGAAGTAATGATCGTAACAGGTGCAGGAGTATGGTGAGATCAAAATGCTGGTAAATGGAGCAGGCGTTTCCCCAAGCCAGGCACCCATCGAGGCAATTTTAAAAGTGGACCTGTACGGCACTGCAGTTCTTCTGGAAGAAGTGGGAAAAGTGATCGCAGAAGGCGGATGCGGAATCACCGTTTCCAGTCAGTCCGGATGGAGAATGCCGGCGCTTACAGCCAAAGAGGACGAAGCCCTTGCCACAACACCGACAGAAGAACTTTTAAAGCTGGACTTCTTAAAGCCGGAAAATATCCGAGATACCCTTCATGCCTATCAGCTGGCAAAACGATGCAATGAGAAACGTGTAATGGGACAGTCTGTAGAGTGGGGAAAACGAGGCGCAAGGATCAATGCGGTTGCACCTGGAATCATTGTTACCCCTCTTGCAGTAGACGAATTCAACGGCCCAAGAGGAGATTTTTACAAAAATATGTTTGCAAAATGCCCGGCAGGAAGACCAGGAACCGCAGATGAAGTGGCAAATGTGGCCGAGCTTCTGATGAGTGACAAAGGTGCATTTATCACAGGTTCAACCTTCCTGATGGATGGCGGTGCCACAGCATCTTATTATTATGGCCCGCTGAAACCGGAAGCATAAGAAACTGGAAACAGTTGCGCGGCAATAAAAAAACAGCTATACTCATAATAAAAGAGCGAAGGGAGCCGTGCAGATGGGACAGTTTGTGAACAGCAAAGAACCGTATGATAAATACAGAATGGTTAAGAATGGGCCATATTTTGTAGATAAATCACAAATACTGGAAGAATTGATTCCGGCATTGCAGCAGGAACAGCGTTTCTTCTGTATTACCCGCCCGAGACGTTTTGGAAAAACGGTCATGGCGAATATGATAGCGGCTTTTTTTGAAAACACAGGCGAGAAGTCCTTATTTGACGATCTTCAGATTTCAAAATATGATGAGTATGCAAAGCATGCAGGAAAACATGATGTAATTTATATTGATTTCAGCGAAATGCCGAGAGAATGCAGTTGTTATCAGGAATATATTGCGCGGATACAGGATGGTCTGCTCAGGGATTTGGAAGAGCTATATCCGGAGATCGAAATCGAAAAAAATACGGCTGTATGGGATGTTCTGTCTCTGATCTTTAATAAAACCGGACGCAGGTTTATTTTTGTGATGGATGAATGGGATGCGGTTTTTCATATGTCTTTTATTACAGAAAAGGACAGGGAGAATTATCTTCTTTTTCTGAAGCTTCTTCTGAAAGGGCAGAGTTATGCAGAGCTGGCATATATGACAGGTGTTCTTCCTATTGCAAAATATTCGGATGGTTCGGAATTAAACATGTTTCTGGAATACAATATGGCTACGCGTATCCGGTTCAGTGAATACTTTGGATTTACGGATGAAGAAGTAGATGTGCTGTATCAGCAGTATCTGAAGAAAACGAAAAAAACATATATTACGCGTGAAAGTTTAAGGGAATGGTATGACGGGTATCATACAGCGGCAGGGGAGAGACTATACAATCCCCGTTCGGTTGTGTGTGCACTTACGGATAACCAGATTTCTAATTACTGGGTAAGTTCTGGAAAATATGATTCGATTTTTACC